>DATMMB010000408.1:0-7724 GCA_035569895.1 Solirubrobacteraceae bacterium
CGAAGCAGAAGCCAAACGGTGGGATGAAGAAAAGGAACGCGTTGCCGGGGAAGCCGAGGAACGCGAAGCGCGTGAAGCGCGTGAAGCCAGGGAAGCCCGCGAAGCGCGCGAAGCCAAACGGGCCCGCGAAGCGCGGGAAGCCCTTGAAGTGTTCGCCACCGAAGCGGCCGAAGGCGGCGCCGAAGGCAGCTCCGAAGGCAGCGCGGAGACCGCCGCCGCGGACACGACGACCGGCGCCACGACGGGCCCCGGCGACGCGCGGTCGGCGGCGAGCACCGACAGCTCGACGGCGCACGGCTCCTCAGGCGCGGCCGGCTCCAAGAAGACCTCGCGCCACCACCGCAAGCGCCACCACCGTCGCCGCCGCAAGCACTCCCCCACGCACCGCCACGCGCCCACCCGCGGTCGCTCCTGACCCACCGGCCCACCGGCACGTGGCCAACCACGCCGCGGCGCGCCCGGGGCGAGGATCAGCACCGCACGCGGCGCCTGGCGGGGCGGCCATCGCTGCCACGCGCCCACCCGCGGTCGCTCCTGACCCACCGCGGCACGTGGCCAACCACACCGCGGCGCGCCGGGGCGCGCCGGGGCGAGGATCAGCGCCGCACGCGGCGCCTGGCGGGAGCGGCCATCGCCGCCACGCGCTGCTGGATCTGCTCGCCGCGCAGCGTCAGCTCCCAGGCGTTGGGTGCCCCGCGCAGACCGCCGCCGCCGACGTTGGCGATCAGCCCCTGCGCCTCCAGGCGGCTCAGCAGCTTGGAGATCTGGCCCTGGTCGACGACCTCGGCGTGGTTGGCGACTTCGCGGTTGCTCGCGCCCGGGCGCTCGGCGATCGCGCTCAGCACACGCGCGGTGCGGTAGGTGACGCGCTGGCCGGCATCGAGCTTGCCGGCGGCGAGGAGCCGCTGCGGGCGCGGGCGAAACCGCACCGGGCGCGCCAGCTCGCGCCGGGCGGCGGCGGCTCCCAGGTAGGGGAGCAGGATTAGACTCATCAGCTCGCCGCGCAGCTCGCTCGGGCGCACCTCCTCGGGCGCTAGCAGGCGCGTCTGCAGCACCACCAGCACGGCGCCGACGACGCCCTCCGCGGTGATCGCGGGCGGCTCCGCGCGCACCCGCGCTTCGGAGCGACCACGGTCGATGTGCTCGGCGAGCGTGGCGATCGCCGCCACGCGAGCCCGCAGCACGCGCGGGCCGGCGCCGAGCGCATACACGATCCACAGCCGCGCGAGGTCGGGCTCGGCTTCGATCAGCTTGAGCAGCGCGGCGAGCGCCGAGCGGACGCCTTCCACCCAGCCGTGCTCGCCGGCGTATGCCTCTGTCATCGCTGAGCCGCCCTGCTCCGAGCACCACTCGAAGGCGGCGAGGAAGCAGCTTTCGAGGTCGGCGAAGCGCGCCTGCAGCTTGGCCTTGGAGATCCCCGCGCGCGCGGCGACGGCGGCGGGCGCAACCGCGCCGCCGCCGCGCTCGGCGAGCACCGCCGCGAGCGCGCGGAAGATCGCCGCGTGCTCGCCCTCCCGCCCTTCGCCCGCTCGCTTTTGCACCTCGACCTCTCCCTCTCCGCGTCCGCGTCGCGCCCGAGCAGGCCGCGACCGGGCCTCAGCGAGCAGCTTGATTTTTGTCCTCGACAATATCTTCTCATTGTCCAGCCTGGACAGGCAAGCATGGAGCGGCGTAGGCGGGTGTTTCCCCGCGCCGGGCGCCGCGATCGAGGCGCTGTTTCCCACTATTCGGGCTGCCACCGACGCTGGAGGGCGCCGCGAATTATGCTCGTGTGCAGGTAAAACACACCCGCGCGCGGTGGGCACGGGGGTGGCCGCGCGACGCCGCGCGCAATTTGCGTTGCGTGGGCGCCGGCGCCAGCCTACCCTCGGACGCATGTCGATCCGACCCGTACCTGCGCCCGTAGCTCAACTGGCTAACGGCCACGATGGCGGGGGCGCTCACTCTCCAGGTGCAGTCATTCAACCGGCGACGGGCGACGGGCCTTGCGCCCGGGCCGCTCGCCGGCCGGCGGCTGTCTGCCGCGGCGCGGTCGCCTGGCCCGAGGGAGCCTCCCCGTGTTACTGGTCTAAGAGCAGCGGCCTTCTAAGCCGCCGATGTGGGTTCGAGCCCCGCCGGGCGTACTGCTGGACGCGGCCCGGCTTCAGCCGACCGGCCTCCGCGCTGCCGTGGGGCGACCGCCAGCCGCAGCCGTCCCACCGCCCGCGACCCGGCTCCACCCGACCGGCCTCCGCGCCGCCGTGGAGCGACCGCGAGGCCCGGCGCAGCAGTCGCGCGAGCGCGTGAGGTGCTCGACCAGCTCTTACAGGCGCTGATCGCGCTCGCGCCGCGCACCGACTTCGCGCTCGTGCCGCTGCACAACCCCCGCCGCGGCGCCGACGCGCGGGTGTTCGGCGCGGGGTCGCTCGCCGCCGCGCGCGACGCAGTGGCGGCGCTCCCGGACGTGGCGGCGGTGCACGCCCGCGGCGACTCGCTCACGGTGCGCTTCGCCGACGCCGCGCTCGCGCGCACCGGCGCGCGGCTGGAGGCCGGCGAGGCGCGGGCACTCGACGCGCGCGACCTGCTCGCCGGCGAGGAGCTGTTGGTGAACTTCTGCGACGCCAACCCGACGAAGGCTCTGCACGTCGGCCATCTGCGCAACCTCGCGCTCGGCCAGGCGCTCGCGGGCGCGCTCGCCGCCGCGGGCGCGCGCGTCGTCCGTCAGAGCCAGGTGAGCGATTACTGCCGCAGCATGGGCGAAGCGCTCGCCGGCTACATGGAGCTGCCGCCGTACGTCACGCCGCGCACGCTCGGCGTGAAGAGCGACCACTTCGTCGGCGAATGCTTCGGGCGCTATGCGGCGCGGGCGGCGGACGGGGGCGGGGAGACGGGCGCTGGGGCACAGGTCGGCGCCGCCCCGCCGCCACGCAACGGGGCGCCGTGGGCCGGCGGCGGAGGGACGGAGGCCGGCGGCAGAGGGACGGAGGCCGGCGGCGGAGGGCTGCTCGACGAGGGCTGCGAGGACCCCGCGCTGAGCGCCGAGGCCGCCGTGCGCGCCGACCTCGCCGATGAGCTGCTCGAACGGCTGGCGGCTGACGAGGAGGAGATCGTGACGCGCTGGCGGCGGCTGCGCGAGTGGGCGCTTTGCGGCCACAGCGCGACGCTCGCCGCGCTCGGCGTGCGGATCGACCGGCACGTGTACGAGTCCGACTCGCGCCCCCTGACGCGCTGGATTCTGGACCGGGGCCTCGCCGGCGGCGTGCTGACGCGCGCCGCGAGCGGCGCGGTGGTGTACGAGACGCGCGAGGCGGAGTACCCACGGCTGCTGCTGGCGCGCGCCGACGGCTTCCCCACCCAACACCTGAGGACGTTCGCGCTGTGGCACTCGCTGCGCGACACGCTCGACGAGGTGCGCACGGTCGAGCTGGTTGGTGAGGAGTGGCATGCGTACGTGCGCTACCACGGGCCTCTGATGCACGGGGAGCGGCCGGGGCCGGCGAAGGATGCGCTCGCGCGCCGCATCGACCCCCTCTCGGTCGCTTCGCCGCGGTCCGACGCGCCCGCCCCCCACCCTCGCGACTATGTGGTGTACGGGATGGTGACGGTCGAGGGCGGCGCGGTGAAGTCCAGCCACGGCCGCCCGCCGCTCGTCGACGGGCTGCTCGAACGGCTGACCGCGTCCTCGCGGCTGAAGGAGCTGGTGGCGCGGGGCGAGGGACGCTTCTCCGCGCGCGAGCTGGCTGCGCTGGTGACACTCGGCTTCTACCTCGGGCGCCCCACACGGCGGCCGGTGGATCTGACGCTCCGCGAGATGCTCGACCTCGACGGCGGCGTCGGTTGGGACCTCGCGCGAGCGGTGGTGCGCGCCTGGGACCCCTCCCACGACGGCCCGCCCGACCCCGCGCCCGAGGAGCCCGACTACCGCCGCACGGTGCTGCAGTCACAGGTGCACCGCCGACAGCTCGCGCGCGCGGTGGACCAGCTCGACGTATACGAGCTGGCCCGCTTCTACGGGCATCTCAGCCGCCGCTTTGCGGCGGCTGAGGCGAGCGCCCGCACGGCGCGCGTGATGCGCGCGCTGCTGAGCGCAGGCATCGGTGCGCTGGGGCTGCCATGCGCGCGGCCGACGCCGGGGGTGGCGCGATGACGGCCGTCGCCGACCAGGTGCAGCTCGACCGCAACGAAGCGCTGCGCGGCCCGCCACCAGGCGCGGTGCAGCGGGTGCGCGCGGCGATCGCGCGCGGCCACGTCTACCCGCACGACGCGACCGCGCACGCGACCGCGGCCGCCGCCGCGCACCTCGGCGTCGATCCCGCCCAGCTGCTGCTCACCGCCGGTGTCGATGAGGCGAGCGACCTCTGCATCCTCGAGCTGGGCGACCCGTTCACGATTACCCCCGGCTTCGACGGGTACGGCGACCGCGCGCGGGCGCTCAACCACCGGGCGACCGTGTTCGCGCTGAGCGCGGCGCACGCGCTGCCACGCGAGCTGCTCGCGGCGGTGACACCCGAGCGGCTGGTGATGCTCGCGAGCCCCAACAACCCCACCGCCGGGGTGTTTGCGCCGCCCTCGCTGCGCGCGCTGCTGGGGCGCGGCGCCCACCTGCTGCTCGACGAGACGTACGCCGACTTCTGCGCGCACGCGCCGGTCCTCGATTGGCTTCAGGAGCACCCGCGCCTGCTGGTGTTCCGCTCCTTCTCGAAGGCGTACGGCCTCGCCGGGCTGCGGATCGGCTGCCTGATCGGCGAGCCGGACCTGATCGCGCGGCTGCGCGCCCGCCAGGCCTATCTCACCGTGAGCGGCCTCGCGGCGGAGGCGCTGCTCGGCGCGCTCGCCACCGACCCCGGCTTCCCCGCCCGCCACGCGCGCGAGGTGATGGCGCTGCGCGAGGAGCTGATCGCGCGGCTGCGGGCGCTCGCGTTGTTCGCCCGCGTGCACGACAGCGAGGCCAACTTCGTGTTCGCGACCTGCCGCTCGCCGTCCGAGGCGGCCGCGATCCGCGCGGCGCTCGCGGGGCGGGGTGTGATCGTCGCCTCGACCGCGCCGCTGGGCGCGCCCGCGGGGCTGCGGATCGGCGTGGGATTGCCTGCGGACGCCGATCGTCTGATTCGGGAGCTGAAGTCGATCGAGGAGCTGGTGCCGGCATGAACGCCCCCTCCCCCGCGATCCTCCCCCAAGCACCCGAGGCGATCGGCCGCGCCGCGTTTCGCCCGACGCTGCTGCGCACGCTCGACTACCTGGCGGGCTGGTGCACCGCCGAGCTGTTGATGGCGATCGTCGAAGACGAGCCGCTGCTGAGCGCGCTGGAGGAGGGCGTGAGCGCCGAGCAGCTCGCGGCGCGGCTGGGGTCGCCCGCGAGCGCGGTGACGGGCGCCTCCGCGAGCGAGCTCACCGGCGCGCTGCTGCGGGCGCTTCACTCAGAGGGCGTGCTCGTGCTCGAGGACGGGGTGTACAAGCTCGCCGAAGACCTCTCCGAGCTGCGCGCCGCGCACGGCTGGCTGGAGCTGCTGATGGAGGGCTACCGCGAGCTCTTCCAGGGGGTCGGCCGGCTGCTGCGCGAGGGCGATGGGGCGATCGAGCGCAACCACCTGCGCGTCGCCACCGGCAGCGCGCGGATCGCGGTGTACGACGCGGTGCCGCTGACGCTGCGGCTGATCGAGCGGCTCGGCGCGGAGCAGGGCACCGTCCTCGACTACGGCTGCGGCAGCGGTCTCTACCTGATCGCGCTGTGCGCCCAGCACCCGCGCCTGCGCGCGATCGGCGTCGAGCTGGCGCAGGAGACGGTCGCGGCCGCGCGCGAGCACGTGCGGGCGGCGGGGATGGGAGAGCGGATCGCGATCGAGCACGCCTCCGCCCCCGACTACGCCCCGCGCGAGCCGATCGACTTCGTCGTCTCCGCATTCGTGCTCCACGAGATCGTCGGCCAGCGCGGGATCGACGCCACCGTCGAGTTCCTGCGCTCGATCGGCGCGCGCTTCCCCGACGCCAAGCTGTTGATCGTCGAGGTGTCCGACCCCTACGCCGAAGGCCGCGGCGCGCTCGTCGGCTCCGACCGCCAGGGCCGCGGCTACTACAACTACTACATCTGGCTGCACTCGGTGACGACGCAGCGCCTGCTCACGCACGCGCAGTGGCTGGAGCTGTTCGCCCGCGCGGGCTACCGCGTGCTGCACGAAGAGCGCGTCGAGGACGTCGTCGACTCCACGGGCCTGGAGATCGGGTACGCGCTGGAGCGGGTGTAGCGGGCGCTCATCCAAACGGACGCGCCAGCCGATACGTCTGCGCCGGGTGGGAGCATCGCGACGCGTCCGTGCCCGTCCTCACCCGCCAACACGAGCCCGCCGACACCGGCCCCGAAAAAAGGAGACGAGATGCAGCTGCCCGAGCCGATAGAGAGCACCCTCAGCGACGAGAGCTTCGCCGGCGTCACCTACCACGTGCGCGGCGAGCTCGTGCCCGAGCTGCGGGTCGAGGTGGGGCAGGCGGCGGTGATGTTCGAGCACCACGTGCTGCTGTGGAAGCAGACGCAGGTGAACGTCGAGCTGCGGAAGCTGCCGGGCGCGATCAAGCGCAAGATCGCGGGCCTGGAGTTCTTCGTCACACGCACGAGCGGCGCCGGGAGCATCGCCTTCTCGCGCTGGCCGATCTTCTGATCGGTCGCCCGGGCAGTGCGTGCCGCTGCACCTGCGCCACGGCGATGGCGTGGACGTGCGCGAGCACCAGTTCCTCGCCGCCACCGACAACCTCGACTACTCCTTCGAGCGTGTGCAGGGCATCCGCAACATGTTGAGCGGCGGCAGCGGCATCTTCATCGACAAGTTCCGCGCCACCGACGGCGACGCGCTCGTGTGGCTGCACGGCCACGGCAACGTCTTCACGGTGCAGCTGCAGGACGGCGAGCAGCTCGACGTGGAGGCCCGGCGCGTGGCTGTACAAGGACCCGACCGTGAGCATGGAAGCCGTCACGATGGGCCTCAAGACCGGCCTGATGGGCGGCGGCGGCAAGCTCACCTGGAACCGCTTCACCGGTCCCGGCCAGTTGGCGATCCAAACGCTGTTCATCTCGCCGGCGGAGACCGCCGAAGCGGGCGCCAACGGCAACAACAACGCGCAGGCGGCGACCGCGGGGGGCCTCGCCGGCGCGCTGATCGGCGGGCTGACGCGGGGGTAGGGTTGGAGATCGTCCGCGCGTGCTCGCGCACGGGTGCGGCCGGCGTGGGCGGGGCATCCATGCCCCGCCGCCCCGCCACGCGGCTACCGATACGCCGCGACGACTGCGCGCCACCCCGTGGCGACCGATGCCACCCCGCTACTGATACGCCGCGACCACCGCGACGATCGCGTAGATCGCGGCCAAAGCCCAGCCCTCGAACGCGGCCGCCTCGCCGTCGCCCGTGACCTGCCACACCGCGATCGTCATCAGCCCGAGCGCGCCGATGTAGATCGGGTGCAGCGCGAACGTCAGCTGGGTGGGGAGCGCCAGCGAGATCAGCACCAGCGCCGGGAACAGGAACGCGGCGATCTGCGCGACCGAGCTCTTGACGACTGCGATCGCGAGGTCGGCCTTACCGCGCGCCGCCAGCGTGATGCCCGCGAAGTGCTCGACGGCGTTGCCGGCGATCGCCACAATCACCAGGCCGGCGAACGCTGTCGATATGTGAAGGATCTCGATCGCGGGGCGCAGCGCGCTGACGAACCACTCCGAGACGAAGCCCGCGCCGACGCCCGCGGCCACGAGCAGCAGG
>DATMMB010000409.1:0-2023 GCA_035569895.1 Solirubrobacteraceae bacterium
GTGGCTTGGGGCTCTGCACATTTATTGGTTTCATAGCTGCCTTTGGCGTTGGGCGAGCGGACAGCGTGAATCCCCCTCATCTATCGGTGTTCTGTGCAGCAGAACAACGCGGTAGGGTCGGAACACGATCTCCGACTTCGCTGGACTCGCGTCAGCAGGGCACGACGCGGATCGAGCGCCGCGACGCGGCTACCAGCCTGCCGATGTCGATTGGATCGCTGGTCAAGACGCGGTCTCCCGTGGCGGCGACTGCGACCACAGTGGCATCGGCGGCATCCGTCATGCGGGCCCTGCCGAGGAGCGCCCCCGCCTCTCGTCCGAGGCGCTGGTCGACAGCCCTCACGTCGATGGCCTTCAGCAGTCGCGCAAGGTTTGCCTGTCGCTCGCCGGCGTCTCGCCACACCTCGGCGACTACCACGCCGGTGCTACGCAGCGACAACCCGCCGCGCTCGGCCACGCGGAGCTTCGCGGCCATCGCCCGGTCGCCACGGTCCACCGCGACGAGCGCCCCCGCGTCGAGCACCATCGCGCTCATGCCGCCCGCGAGGCGACCATGGGCGAGAGCCCCAGCTCGGCGGCTGCGGAGGCGAGCTCCTCGGCGGTGAGCGGGCCGTGCTCGGCCTCCCACCGCTCGAGGTAGTCGGCCAGCGCCTCGGCGCGCAGCTTCGCTGCGGCCGCCTCAGCCAGCCACGCAGAGAGGCTCGAACCTCTCTGCCGCGCCGCGCCGCGCACGGCGTCGCCGAGGTCGGGGTCGAAGGAGATGCTGAGCTTGTCGACCTTCACGGGCATAGAATATCACGGTACGAACCACCGCGGTAGGATTCCACCCGCGCACATTCGGGTGGGAAAACATTGCGAAGTAGAGGTCAGTCGATCGAGCCGCGTGGGGCGATCCACACGCTCTCGATCCCCAGCACGCGGCAGAGGGCGTCGAAGTGACTGTCGTAGTGCAGCACACCCGCTCCGCGCTCGGCGGCCGCGGTGGCGATCAGGTAGTCGGAGGCGGGGATGCGCCGCTCGCCGCGCAGCTCGCGTGAGGCGCCGATGGCCGCGGTTCCGGCGCTGTGCGTGACGGGCGCCGCCGGCAGGGCGGCGAGGGTTCGATCGAGGCTGGCAAACTTCTCCTCGTTGCGAGCGGCCGCGAGCAGCTCGAGCGTGACCACGGGGCATGCGATCAGCAGGTCTGACCCCTCGGTGGCCAGCCAGTGGGGGAGCACCGCCGGATCGCCCTGGCGGTTCCAGGCCGATGTGTCGAACACGAGCGGTTCGCCCGAGCCGTAGGGCTCAGCGGCGTTCGGCATGCAGGCGCTCGGACTCTGACCAGTCGTAGCCATCGTCCTCGCCGGTGGCTATTCGCCGCAGGTGTTCGCGGGCTTCCTGGCGCGCGTTTTTCTCGGCGCGGACCGCCTCCGCGCCACGCAGTGCGAGGTCGTGCACGGCGCGCGACCGGGGCTTAGCTCCGCCTAGCTCCCTCACCGCGTCGGCCAGCTCGGAGTCGAGCGTGACCTGCACACGTGGCTTGGTGGATGGCATTTTGGCAGTGTACCACGCGGGTGGTACTAAGCAACGGCCGCAGTCAGCGGGCAGTGGGCGGGCGGGTTCCCAGGATTTGAAAGATCGAAGTGAAGCCGGCGGCGAAGCCGTTGCGCGCGGCGCGCAGGTAGAGGCGCCACACCCGCACCCGCTCGCCGCCCGCCAGCCGTTCGGCCTCCGCGAGGTTGGCGTCCAGGCGAGCGATCCACTCGCTCAGCGTGTCCACGTAGTCCTGGCGGAAGCCCTCCACGCGCGTGGGCTCGATGCCGGCGCGCTCGAGCGCGAGCAGCACGCGGGAGACATGCAGCGGGGCCGCGTCGGGGAAGACGTAGCGCTCGGAGAAGGCGCCCGCCTCGGGGTCGCCGTGGCGCAGGCGCGCGATGCCGTGGTTGAGCAGCCGCCCGCCGGGTCCCAGCAGGCCGGCGAGCTTGGCGGCGTACGCGTCGATTTTGTTGGCGCCCACGTGCTCCACCATGCCGATCGACGCGAT
>DATMMB010000410.1:0-3805 GCA_035569895.1 Solirubrobacteraceae bacterium
GTGGCGGGGGCGGCGGGGGCGGGGGCGGATCGACCGGGGGCGGTTCGCTGCCAACGGGAGGTTCGTGGGGTTCGGTGGGAGGCGGTGGGTCGAGCGGCGATTTGGGTTCTTCCGCTGGGAAGCTCGGAGCGCCGGCAGTGATATAGGCCGAGACCGGGCAGTCGTGGTAGACGGTGCCCGTGCGCCATGAGGCGGGCAGCGCCTTCAGGGTTGACTGGGCACTGGACTCGCTCGGGCAGGGGCCGGGGGAGCGGTCGCGATAGTCGAGCGTCCCGCCGGTGCCGAGGACCGCCAGCCAGTAGGTGGACCCAGCCGTCAGCTGCGTGGAGGAGAGCGGCACCGTGTTCCAAGCAAGCGTCCGGGGCGAGGCGATCGACCCCGTGGCGAGCAACGTGCCCGGGTGGCCGGCGGCGTTGCCGTAGAGGCCGACAGTGAGGCCGGTGGCGGAGTTGTGGGCGCTGATGTAGATGTGCGCGGCGCCGGCGGCGCCCGCGGCGAGCGCCGAGAAGCGGAAGGCTTCGGCTTCGCCGGCGCTCAGGTAGTCGTGGTTGGACTCCACCGCTTCATCGCCGAGCAGCGTGGCGGGCGAAGTCGTGCCCGCCACGGCGGTGGCCGCCGTCTCGACGAGCGCCGTCGCGCCGGCCGAGCCGTGGCCACCCGCTGAGCCTTTGCCGCTCGCCGACCCGCCGGTGTCGTGCGAGGGCCGGCGTCGCCCTGCGCGGTGGGCGGCCGCATGGCGATCGGGCGAACGGCGGGTCCGGCGGTGGGCTGCATGGTTTGTCCCACCGCGCAAGCGCGATGCGCCCAGCGCCGACGAGGTGGCGAGCGCGAACAGCAGGAAAAGCGCAACGAACAGACGGCGGGACGGCAGGCGCGTAGGCATCGAGAAACCCTCCTGGCGGGCGTTGGTGTGCCCGATGGGCTCGACCGATTGGCGTCTGCCTTGACTCCCGCGTGAGTGCTCTAGACACTTGAACAGTCGTCCTCCCAGAAGTCAGTAGATTGGGATGACGGCGACGTCGCCCGAAGAGGACCACCGCGGTGTCGTGCGGTCCGAACGAGGTCGATGCATTGTCAGGCGACTGCCGATGTGCTAGCGTCCGCGCTCTGTTGGCCCGCAAATTGCGGAGAAGCGCTGGTAGAAGGCAGAAGGGGCTGTAAGTCAACGAGGGGTGCGGCGGCAGCGCTGGGCATTGTTCATGCGCAAGGCGTAAGCGTGCGCCGGTTCCACGTCACGGGCCGTGACCAGGCTCGGTCGGGGCGGCGGAAGCTGAGGTAGGGGTATCCCCGCGGTGCGTCCGCGGGGTCGGCATTCCGGCCCTGCAATCGTCAGAGGCCAGAGGTGTGGATTTTGTACAGCTTGTTAACGTCGCTTTGACCAGAGACGAGTAGCTTCATCGGACACGTACGTCAAAACTAGATATTCCCGGCCGTTCGATCTGTGGGGGGCTGGGAGAGAGCTGTGGAGCGGAGCTTGAACGACACAGGGGTAGTGGCAGCGGCAGGGATCGGCGAGCAGGTGGCAGAGATGTCGTGGCTGTACGATTGCGACGCCGGGCGGGATTGCGACCCCGGGCGGGCGGCGCGCAACGCGGTGGGCGCCGAAGAGCGCAACTCGCCGCTCGTGTCGCAGGCGATCAGGCGCGCGCAGAGCGGCGATCGCGAGGCGCTCGGCTTCCTCTACGCGCGCTACGCCGAGAACATCTACGGGTATGTGCGCAGCATCGTCCGCAGCCACCACGAGGCCGAGGACATCACTCAGCACGTTTTCACCAAGCTGATGCGCGTAATCGGCAAATACGAGGAGCGCGACGTGCCGTTCTTCGCCTGGGCGTTGCGGGTCGCGCGCAACGCCACGATGGACCACCTCCGCAGCGAGCGCCTCGTGCCGGTCGAGGAGGTGCATGCGGCGGGGCACGCGAGCGCGGATCCCACGACCGGCGGCGCGCGCGAGGAGTTGCGCGAGGCGCTGGACAAACTGCCCTCGGCGCAACGCGAGGTGCTCATCCTCCGTCACGTGGCGGGGTTGTCGCCGCTCGAGATCGCCAAGCTCACGGGCAAGAGTGAGGGCTCGATCCACGGGCTGCATCACCGTGGTCGCCGCACGCTGGCGGCGGAGCTCGCCAATCGCGGCATGGCGCCGACGACGATGGGTCGCACGCGCGTGCGGGTTTGACCCACCCGCCACTGCATCGGGTCGGCGCTCTAAATCCAAGAACGTCGAGGGCTTAGCCGTCGAGCAGCTCGCCGAGCGGATGGCGCTCGGCGGGAGGGGCGATCGGCAGCAGGCGCCGGGCGATGCGTCCGCTGTCGTGATCGGCGAGGTAGTAGAGCACCGCGAAGCGCGCCAGCTCGTGTGCGGTTACGCCGAGCTGCGCGGCTTCTCGCTCGAGCGCCTCATGTGTGAACCTATCGAGGTCGAATCGCAGCTCGCACGTCTCGCGTCGGCTGCCCTGCTCTGAGCCGCTCTGGCCGTGCTCAGCGCACAAGGGGATCACCGTCGAGGTCGGTTCGCACTGCACTCTGCTTCAACGGTGCACGGCATGCAGACTTCCCGCACGCCGGCTCACACGGGGTACCGAAAAAGGCTGGTTCCGGTTGTGTGGGCGTATGCCGGCGACGATCGTGCGCGGAGCGCGCATTCAGGGCGAAGTCATTTGTCTGCAAGCGCCTATCTTTCTGACCAAAGATAAGGGTAGTTTGCGAAGCTAGAATAGCAGCCTCATTTCGCCCCACCCTGCGGCGCTCACGGCGATCTCGTCGAGCATGTCCCCTCCTTCGGTGGCGTTGCCTCTGGGCATGAGGCGATGCGCCACGAGTGAACCTATCAATCGGGACCGGCGGAGCGCCACCCGCGAGGACCGGCGATCGTCTAGCTGTCGGCGGTGCGTGTCTGCCTGCTGGCGATGCGTCATGTACGCGTCGGTTGTTCGTTGACTGTCGAGTGCGAGATCTGGCCAGCTCGCTCGCCGGTGGGCGGCGGCGAGGACGCGCAATAGGTCCAGCTCGCGGCGGTCGGCCTCGAAGCTCCGGGTGATCGTCCGATGACGGTCAGCGATGATCGCTGCAAGGAGATTTGCAGTCGCGGTGGCGGCGCTGTTGGTGTATCTGCTGCCCGTCGTCACCGCGCACGCCCGCCACGCGGCGGCAGTTCCCGTGCACCACGCGCGGGCCGGCCATCCGCATCGGTATGCGGCGGCGCTCGCATCGACACGGGCGGCGCCGTCTGCGCGCGGTGCCTGCGCGGCGGCGCGATCGCGCGCCCGGCGACGCTCCGCGCCTTGGCATTCCCGCGCATCGCGCAGACACCGAGGTCGTGGATCTGCGCTCAGGGGCAGGCGCGCATCCACGCGCACCTGCGTGCCGCCGGTGTCGCGCTCGGAGGGGCCGTTCTCCGAAACTTCGCTCTCGGCGGGCATCCACCCCGTCCTCGCAGCTTCCTCCGCTGGCGCGCCGCCGGCCGGTGGCGAAGCCGGGTTGGAAGCGGCTGGCGGCGCGTCCACGACCGTCGGCGCGGGCACGCCTCGCTCCTCCGAAAGCCCCGACGGCGCACCCACAAATGGCCGCGGCTCGGGCGCGGGCCACAAAACGGGCGGGGGGGGCTCGCCCACGGAATCCCCATCCTCTGAAGAAGGGTCGCCCCCGGTTTCAGAAACCGGCTCCGGGTCCGAAGGAAGCGGTCCTTCCGCGGGCGGCTCGGGCTCCTCCGGGGAAGGGTCAAGTACGGGAGGGGGCTCGAGCGCCGGTAGCGAAGGCGGGTCGGGCTCGTCTGGGTCGGGCTCCACGGGGTCGGGCTCGTCCGGTT
>DATMMB010000411.1:0-3184 GCA_035569895.1 Solirubrobacteraceae bacterium
CCAGTTTCTACGACCTCAACGAACCGCCGATGATCGGTCAGAGCGGGCCTTTGATTCTTGACAAACAGCTGCAGCCGGTGTGGTTTGACCCGGTGCCCAAGAGCAAAGTCGCCGCCAACCTCAGCCTGCAAACCTACGAAGGCCGCCCGGCGCTCGCGTGGTGGCAGGGCGTCGTCACCAACACCGGCTCGACGCTCAGCGGCGAAGACGTGGTCGTCAACCAGCACTACCAGACGGTCGCGCGGCTGAAAGGCAAGGACGGCTGGATCCTCACGCTGCACGAGCTTACGATCCGCGGCGAGGATGCGTGGGTGACCGCCAACAAGAACATCCCGCTCAACCTCTCGGGCTACGGCGGCGCCTACAACGGCGCGCTGATCGACTCCGCCGTGCAGGAGTACAACCTGAAGACCGGCGCGCTGCTGTACACGTGGGACGCGCTGAAGCACGTGCCGCTGAGCGACTCCTACGCCTCCGAGCCCACCAACGGCTTCCCGTGGGACGCCTACCACGTCAACTCGATCAGCGTGCAGGGCAACGGCACGTTCCTCGTGTCGCTGCGCAACACGTGGGCGGCCTACCTGGTGAACGCCGCCACCGGCGCGATCGAGTGGACGCTCGGCGGCAAGCACTCGAGCTTTCACTTCGGCCCAAGCGCCGCGTTCCAGTGGCAGCACGACGTGATGCTGGCGCCCGCGTCCTCCCCGTCGGGCGAACAGGCCGGTTCGTCCCCCACCTCGACTGAACCGGCGGGCTCGGTCTCCGCCACCACCAACCCCTCCCCCTCCTCCTCCTCCTTCCGTTCCACCACCCTCTCCGGAGAACCGACCAACGCGACCGTGACGTTGTTCGACGACCACTGCTGCCTGCAAACCGGCGGCGGCACCTCCGTGCACGCCACCGGGCCCTCGCGCGGGCTGGTGTTGAGGCTCGACCGGCGGACGCGCACCGCGACGCTGGTGGCGCAGTACCCGGGTGGCAACCAGTTCGAAACCGAATACATGGGCGACACCGAGCCGCTGCCCGGCGGCGACGTGTTCGTCGGGTGGGGCTCGGAACCGTACTTCTCCGAGTACAGCCGCTCCGGGAAGCTGCTGCTGGAAGGCGAGTTCCCGCGGCCCGACCTGAGCTACCGTGCGACACTCGCGCGGTGGGTGGGCCTGCCGCTCACCCCCCCCGCCGGCGCGGTTCGCACGAGGGCGGGGGCGACTACGGTGTATGCAAGCTGGAACGGCGCCACGCGGCTGGCTGCGTGGCGGGTGCTCGCCGCCCCCGCCACGGGCCGGCTTGCGCCCGTGGCGCGCGCGCTGCGCTCAGGCTTTGAGACGGCGATCCCGGTGCCCGGCGACCAGCAGCGCTTCGAGGTGCAGGCACTCGACGCGGCCGGCCGTGTGATCGGAGTCTCGCAGCCATTTACGGGGTAGCGCCTGCGGAGCGGGGATCGAGGGACGGAGATCGAACCCCGACTTCGCGCTAAAGCGCATTAGAGGGCTGCACGCCAAACGCTCGGAGGTGTCTAGAGAAATAGCCGCAGCGGCGTGCACTTCGCAAGCCGGTCGAAGTCGGTGTCGGCGTGCAAAAGCGGCGCGCCGGTGCGCACACAGGGCGCCGCGATCAGGCAATCGAGGGTCTTGCGGATCGTCACGCCGGCCCGACGCGCTCGGCGATACAGCTCTGCAGCCAGAACGAAGTCATCGACACCCTCCAAGCGCAGGATTGGGAATGCCCGCAGATATCGCTCAACCAGGCGCGCCTCTCGGTCGGAGCGCAGACCCTGCAGGATCTCGGTGATCACGATGTCAGTCAACGCGATCGGGTCCCCAGCTTCGATCAACTCGACGCAGCGCTTGGCTGGCAGCGAGTCCCGCTCATTCAGCACATCGATCCAGACGCTCGTGTCGACGACGATCACGAGCGTCCGCGACGGCTGTCCTCGAGACTGCCCTCCCAGCGAACCCGTCCACGCAGATCGAGGATGCCTATACGTCGATGGCGAGCAACCAACTCGCGCAGTGCCACATCAACGGCTTCTCGCTTCGTTGCTGCTCCGATCAGCTCTTGGGCCTCATGCAGAACGGCATCGTCGATCTCGATGTTGGTGCGCATTACACCATAGGATACGCATCCATAGGTGTACCGTCGGGCCAGCGCCTGTCGAACCCGGCGAAACCGCACGCTAGGGCGCGGCGCTTTGCGGGTCCGCCCGGACGACAACAGTGTCGGCTACAGGAATGATCTCGTCGGCCGCGAGGCTCGCCCGCTTCGCGTGCTCCCGAATCGCCTCTGGGCCGCTCGCCTGGTAGATGCAGATCGTGCCGACGCGTCCGTCGGGCTCAGCAAGCACGTAGCTGCGGACCCAGCGGATGTCCTCCGACATCTCCTCGTCACCGACGAGTTTGGAGCGAGCCGCAGCCTGGCTCAGATCGTCGGGGGAACTCCAAGCGGCGCGCCTCAGGATTGCGTACGTGTTCATGTCTTCCTCCAGATCGAGAGCGGATTGAGAAGGCAAACCGACTGGCTGTTGGTAGCCATGATAGGCAACCGATGGTCGGTCGGTCGGTAACCTCCCACGCCGAGTTGCCGACACAGGGGAGAGCCAAGAGCGAGGACCGCGCAGAGGGAACGCGTCTGCGGATCGTGCAGGCCGCACGCGAGCTGGTGACCGAGCACGGGTATGACGCGGTGAGCACAAGCGAGATCCAGCGCCGTGCGAGAGTCAGCCGCGGTGGCCTGTACCACCACTTCGCAAGCCGCCAGGAGCTGATGGCGGCCGTGATCGAAGCTATCGAGGTCGAACTGGCGCAACGACTTGCGGGCGCCGTCAAGGATGCGGGCACCCCTTTCGCAGAACTGCAGGTGGGCGTTCAGTGGTATCTGGACGAGTGCGTCCGGAGCAAGGAGATCCAGCGCATCGGGCTCTACGAGAGTCGCCAAGCGCTCGGCTGGCGACTATGGCGCGAAAGTGTCGCCCCCTACGGCGTGGCAATGCTCGGAGCGGCCCTCGAAGCGGCGATGGACGCAGGCGAGATCAACCGTCTCGACGCGCACGCGCTCGCCTACGCTCTTCTGGCTTCCAGGCGCAGTCGTAAACTGCGCTGGCGGCTGGCCGTAGTGGTGGGCTCAGAGATGGGCGAGCGCGAGAGCGCGCCCAAGGCCGGCGTCAACCTGCGCCATCACCCAGTCT
>DATMMB010000412.1:0-2838 GCA_035569895.1 Solirubrobacteraceae bacterium
GGGTTCTCGCTCATCGTGGAGAGCAGCAGCCGGTAGGCGCCGGTTTGCTCGAACGCCAGCGCGCCCTCTCCCACGCCACCGGCCGGCGACGCGCCCGCGCCGGTGGGAGCGGCGCCCTCCGCGACGTTGGCGGCGAGCAGCGCCTCGTTGGCGGCGCGCGGCAGCTCGGCGGGGGTCTCCGCGATACGGCTACGTCCCACCGCGAACGTGCAGCCGGGGAGGCCGGCTTGCAGCTCGCGCAGCACCGAGTCGGCGGCGCGCGCCGCGAGCGCCTCCTCGCCGCCGGGCACCAAAAGCAGCACTTCCGCGCCGGCGAGCGCCCCGCCGACGCCGACCCAGCCGTCGGGGCCGGGCGCACGGCCGCGCCCTTCCGCCACGACACTCTCAGCCGCCGCCCCGGCGGTGCCCGCCGTCGCGCCGTCGCGCTCGGTGAGCGCCGCGATCGAGCGGCTGGCGACGGCGCGGGCGCCGCGCTCGGCGACCGCTCGCACCCGTGCGCGCCAGCCCTCCTCCGTGGGCGCCTGGGGGTGGGCGCGCGCGACGATCATGCTGGCGCCGCCCTGCAGCTCCAGCGAAAGCGCGCGCCCGCGCGCGACGATCTCCTCGCTCGAGCTCAGCTCCCGCGCGAGGATCGCGCGCAGGAAGTCGGCGGCGGCGTTCTCGGAGGCGCGGCCGGGGGCGCGCACGCGCTCGACCTCGGAGGCGATCATCGTCACCAGCAGCCGCAGCATCGAGGCGGAAGGCTCGGCGCGAGCGCGGACATGCAGCGACCCCACCACCGCGTCCGCCACGCGCAGCGGGATGCTGCTCACGCCCTCGCCGCCCGCCAACAGCGCCCGCTCCTCCGCGGGGGAGCGCGCCGCCACCGCGAGCGTCCCCCCCTGCGCGTCGGTGACAGCGAGACTGGCGTCGAGCGCGCGCGCGGCGGCACGCACCACCTCGGGCAGCCCGGCCCCCGACTCGACCGCCTCGGTGACGGCGTCGAGGGCGCTCAGCTCGGCCACGGCTCAGACGAAGAAGTAGACGACGGCCAGCCCTCCGGCCACGCCGATGCCGACGAGCACAGCGAGCACGTACAGCGAGAGCACGCCCGCCGCCATCCGCTCCCAGACACGCGAGTAGGCCGACCAGGCGGGTGCGAGGATCAGCCCGAGGAACAGCGCGAGGCTGAACACGGCCGCGCAGACGGCGACCAGGTAGGTGACATCGGTTTCGGTCATCGGCTTCTAATTGTTACCTACGGGGAGGCCGACCGTATGGGCGAGGCGACGAGGTCGATCGCATGATGGATCGGGATGACCTTTCGGTGGACCGACTCGGGAACCAGCATGGCCTACCACGCCCGCGGACCGGTGGGAGTCGCATCGGCGAAGCTCGCCACAACGGCATCCGCGGCGAGCGGCGCGGGCACGCGCTCGGCCAGGGCGCGGGCGGCGGCGCGGGCGCGGGCGGGGCCGCGCGAGCCGGCGAACAGCCCGAGCGCGGTGGGGCCGGAGCCGCTTACGAGTGTCACGTCCGCGTCCACCGCGCGGGCATCCAGCAGGGCGGCGTCGATCTCCGGGCAGAGCGTGCGCGCGGCATCTTCGAGGTCGTTACGCAAGAGGCCCGCGGGCGGCAGGGGGGAGCCGTCGATGAGCGCGGCGGCGAGCGCGCGGTGGGAGTCCGCAAGCTCGGCCTCCTCCCGCGCGAGCCCCATGCGGTCGGCCTGCGCATACACGTCGGCGGTGGAGAGGGGCCGCGCGACCGGCAGCACGAGCACACCCAGGGGCACGATCGGATCGGGCAGCGCCTGCAACTGCTCCCCGGCCCCGCGGGCCAGCCACCGCCCGGGACACACCTGGGCGGGAACATCGGCACCGAGAGTCCGCGCGAGCTCTTGGAGGAGGTCGTGATCGCCCAACCCGGAGGCGGCGACCGCGAGGCGCAGCGCGGCGGCGGCGTCGCCGGAGCCGCCGCCCAAGCCGGCGGCGAGCGGGACGTGCTTGACGATGCTCAGCTGCAGCGGCGGGGCGTCCCAGCCGGTCGCCGCCCGGAACGCTGCGAGCGCGGCGGCGGCGAGGTTCTCGGCGGGCGGTCCCGGGACCCCGGGACACACCACCGCATCGCTGTCGGTGTCGGGATCGGGCGCGACCTGCAGCGTGAGCTCGTCCGCCAGCGAGATCGACTGCATCACGCTCGCAAGCTCGTGGCGGCCGTCGGCGCGGGTGGGACCGAGGAACAGGCCGAGGTTGATCTTCGCGGGGGCCAACGCCCGCAGCGGCAAGGTGCTCACAAGCTCAATGCCTCCGCGAGCGCCGCGAACTCCTGGGGGGTCAGGCGCTCGGCACGCACATCCAACGAGAGTCCCATGCTCGCGAGCGCCGCGCGCAGCTGCTCGCGCTCCGCCACACCGGCCAACGACAGCGAGCGTGCGAGGGCCTTGCGCCGGTGGGCGAAGGCGCCGGCGACGAAGGCGCGCAGGGCGAGCGTGGCGGCTGGGCCGGTGCGGGTCAACTCGACCAGCACGGAGTCCACGCCCGGCACCGGGTGAAAGACCGTTCGGGGAATCGCCCGCGCGACGCGGACGCGGCAGGCGAGCTGGGCGAGCACCGAGGGCACCCCATAGTCGCGGCCGCCCGGATCGGCGGCCAGCCGCTGGCCGACCTCGCGCTGCACCATTGCAACCCAACGAGTCACGGTGGGCAGCTCCTCGATCGTGCGCAACAACGCGGTGGCGGCGACGCCGTAGGGGAGGTTGGCGACCACCTTCGTGGGGGCGGGGCGCATCCCCGCCAGGTCCACCGCAAGCGCGTCGGCCCAGTGGAGCGTCACATTGGCGAAGCGCGCGACGGCATCGTT
>DATMMB010000413.1:0-2533 GCA_035569895.1 Solirubrobacteraceae bacterium
ACAGGCGGCGCTCGCGCCCATCCTCCCAGCGTTCCTCGCGGCTTATCCTGCGATCCGCCTCGAGCTGCACGTGAGCAACCGGCGGGTCGACGTGCTCGCCGAGAGCTTTGATGTGGCGCTGCGCGTGCGCTCGCGGCCCACCGGCGAAGACGGGCTCGTGATGCGCACCTTCCGCGAGGTGGACGAGTTCCTGGTGGCGAGCCCGGCGTACCTGAAGGACGCCGCGCCGCTCTCGGAGCCGGGTGACCTGAAGCACCACACCACGCTCGACTACGGGGGTGAGTTCGACCGTCGCCCCTGGGAGCTGCTGGGACCTTCCGGCGAGAGCGCGGCCGTCGAGCACCAGCCGCGCATCGTGTGCCATGACTTCGTGGTCCTGCGCCAGGCAGCGTTGGCAGGCTTAGGCGTCGCGCGGCTCCCGGAGAGCGTCATTCGTGCCGATCTCTCAGGCGGCGCGCTGGCGCGCGTCCTGCCCGCCTGGCACAGCCCCCTCGGCATCGTGCACGTCGTCTTCCCGACGCGGCGCGGCATGCTGCCGGCGGTGCGGGCCCTGATCGACTTTCTCGCCGAGCGGCTGCCGGCGATGCTGTAAGTCAAAAAAGCTGGTCAGTCAAACGGCAGCGCGGCGCGTTTAGTAGGCTAGGTCACTACACTAGGAGTGTCCGCAGGGAGCGTGTCAGCGATGAGAGTTCCCCGTTCAGCCGCACCTCAGAAGCTCACGGTCCCCGGGGTCCTGGCGCTCCTCGCGCTCGCCGTGCTCGGCAGCGCACGCGCCGACGAGGGCGATCCGCCCTCGCGGGTGGCGCGCGTGAGCTACCTGCAGGGCGCGGTTTCGCTCCAGCCGGCGGGGCTCGAGGAGTGGACGGCCGCGGAGCGCAATCGCCCGCTCACGACCGGCGATCGGCTCTGGACCGATCAGCAATCCGAGGCCGAGCTCGATCTGGGCGACTCGGTGCTGCGACTCGGCGGCATGACCGGATTTGCCTTCCTCAATCTCGACGATCGCTTCACGCAGATCCAGTTGAGCTCGGGGATCCTGCTGGTGCGGGTGTGGGACACCTCGAGCGGCCAGAGCTACGAGATCGACACGCCGCAGCTCGCCGTGCAGCTGAAGCAGCCCGGCATGTACCGCATCGAGGTGGATGAGCCGGGGAGCACCACGTCCGTCAAGGTCTCGGAAGGCGAGGCGGTCGCACTCGGCTCGGACGGGTCGATGCCGATCGACGCCCAGCAGGTGATGGTTTTCACGGGCGGAGCCTCTGGCTCGCTCTCCTATAGCGCCGCCTTGCTCGGCCCACCCGACGATCTCGATACCTGGTCGGCGACGCGCGATCGGCAGGCCGAGGAGTCGCCGTCCCGGCAATACGTCGCCGACGACACGCCCGGAACCTATGAGCTCGATGACAACGGGCGCTGGCAGAGCACGCCCGAGTACGGCTACGTCTGGACGCCGGCGGTGGTGGTGGCGGGGTGGGTGCCGTTTCGCTTCGGACACTGGGCCTGGATCCCGCCCTGGGGCTGGACCTGGGTGGACGATGCCCCCTGGGGCTACGCCACCTTTCATTACGGACGCTGGGCGCAGCTGCGCGGCTCGTGGTGCTGGGTGCCGGGACCGCGGCTATTGCGGCCCGTATACGCGCCGGCGCTCGTCGCCTGGACTCGGGGACCCGGCTTCGCAGGGCCTGCTGCCGGGGGTCCCAGTGTCGGATGGTTCCCGCTCGGCCCGCACGAGGTCTATGCCCCCTCGCATCGCGTGAGTGAGGCGTACCTGCGTAACGTCAACACCGCCAACACGACGATCACGAGCACCACCTACATCACGGACGTCTATCAGAACCGCGTCACCAACATCCGTTACGTCAACAGCACGGCGGGTGCGATCAGCGCCGTCCCGCAGAACGTCTTCACTTCGGCGCAGCGCGTCAGCGGCCACACGCTGCCCGTGACTGCAGTCACGCTCGCCGGCATGAGCGTGGCCGCTGCGGCTCCTCCGGTCGCGCCGCAACGAGTGAGTGTGCTCGGAGCAGGGAGCGGACCCCGAGTGACCCGTCCGCCGCCCGCGCTCGCCAATCGTCCCGTGATCGCGCACGCGCCGCCGCCGCGCGCGCCGGCCTCCTTCGCGACGCAGCTCGCGGCCATCCAGGCGAATGGCGGCCATCCGCTCGCGCGAGCGGATCTCGATCGGCTGCAGGCCGGCGCCCCCACGGCCCAGGTCCGCGTGCTGACGGGTAGCAAAGGATCGCGGTTGCTGCAGCCTCCGCAGCCGCGGGCGTCGCCGGCTCCCGCGCAGCCGGGCCTCAGCGAGCGTGCGCGCTCACTCGAGAGCCCTTCGCTCCCGCCCGCCACCCGTACTCCGACGTTCGTCTATCCAGCGCCTGCGCCTGCCTCTTCGCCCGCGCCCGCTCGGCCGGAGCCCGTGCACGCTCCCGCGGCGCCCGTGCCCGTCGCGACGCGGCCCGCGCCCGCTACTGCGCCGCCCGCGCGCGCTGACCGGCCACCCTGGGCTTCGCAGGGTTCAAACTCCTCCGGCGAA
>DATMMB010000414.1:0-6583 GCA_035569895.1 Solirubrobacteraceae bacterium
CGAGGTGGTGAGATTGATCGCCTTCGGCCACACCAACCCGCAGATTGCCGAGCAGCTGCACGTAGCGGAGCGCACCGTGAAGACCTACCGCGCCCGCGCGATCGAGAAGCTCGGGTTCTCCTCCCGCGCGGAGATCACCGCGTACGCGCGGCGGTTGGGGTTGGTGGACTGAGCACCTACACCGCCGTCGGGCGCCCCGCCAAGGGCACCATGAGCCGCACGGTGGTGCCCTGGCCGCCGGCAGCCGGCCCCAGCTCCAGCTCGCCCCCCACCAGCTCCGCGCGCTCGCGCATGCCGGACATGCCGAAGCCGCCCTCCAGGCCGTCGCCGCGCGGGCCGAGGCTGGCGCCGCCGGCGGGCAGGCCGCGCCCGTCGTCGGTGACCGCCACGCGGACGGTGTGGCCGTCGCCGTTCACCGCCACGCTCACCACGGCGCGCGTGGCCTGCGCATGGCGGGAGACGTTCGTGAGCGCCTCCTGCACGACGCGGTAGATCGTGCTCTCGAGCTCGGCGTCGAGCCGCTCGTGGGCGGGGTCGAGCGCGATCTCCGTCTGCACCTCCAGCCCGTCGATCGCGTGTGCGCGCCGCGCGAGCGCTTCGAGCGCCGGCACCAGCCCGAGGTCGTCGAGCGCGGCGGGACGCAGCTCGGTGATCAGGTGGCGCAGCCCGTCGATCTCTATCCCCAGGCCCTTCAGCACCTGATCGACGGCCGTGTGCAGCACCGCGTCATCGTGCTGGTCGCGCGCGTCGGCCAGTTTCAGGCGCAGCGCCCCCAAGCCTTGGACGGTCTCGTCGTGGATCTCCCGCGCCCAGCGAGTGCGCTCGCGCTCGCGCGCCTCCATCCCGTAGCGCAGCCGCTCGATCTCGACCGAGCGCTCGGCGGCCAGGCGCTGCGCGACGCTCGCGGCGAACGCCGACAACGCCTGACGGTCGGGCCCGCGAAAGCCGCCGTCGCCGCGCAGCGCGATCACCAGGCCGCCGCCGTGGCCCTCCATCGAAAGCGGCTCGACCAAGGCGGCGCGCGCCTCCAAGCCGAGTTCATGCAGCCACGCCGCGTCCTGCCCGCGGGGGCGGTCGAGCGCGACCGGCTGCCCCGCGCGGTAGAGCGCCCCCAAAGCCGACCCCTCGACCGGCATCACCCGCAGCCGCGGCGTGCCGGCGCCGGCGGCGGCAGCGACGCGCAGCTCGGCGCGCTCCTCGATCACCATCAGCAGGGTGGAGGCGTCGAGCAGCGCCAGGCCGCGGTCGGCCATCAGGCGCAAAAGCCACAGCTCCGAGCCGGAGAGCATGGGCGGAAACTTAGCTGGGCGGTCGGCCGTTCTCGGTGATCGCGGCCGCGCGTGTACGGTCGAGCAGAGCGCCAGCACTCATCCCGGCGCGCCACGGCGCGAGCCCGGCGGCGACTCGCAGCGCGCGGCGCTCGCCGGCGAGCACCAGCTTGATCGCGCGCAGCCGCGCGAGCACCCGCCGGGCGACGATCTCTCCGCGGGTGAGGTCGGCGCCGGGGAGCAGCAGCAGCAGCTCGCCGTGTGGGCCGCGCCCGACGCGGTCGAAGCGGCGCAGCTCATGGCGCAACGCGAGCTGCACGTAGGCGAGCACCTGCTCGCACAGCTCCTCGCCGCCGGCGCGACGCAGCTCCGGCAGATCGTCCAGGCTCAGCAGGAGGCAGCTGAGCGCGGTGCCGTGGCGCCCGGCGCGGTTGACCTCCTCCTCCATGCGCTCGCGCAATGCGTGCTCGGAGAGGTGTTCGATCGACCCCCGGTGGGGACGCTCGCTGTCGATCTCGCTGGCGGCCATGCCGATTGCGATAGGGCGGGGGAGAAAGGTGCTCGCTCGAATGAACGCAAGTGTATGCCCCGCCCTCGCGCGAGCAATCCGTCGGTGCCCGCTGATACACCTGCGTGTGTGCTGAGCGAGCTGCGTGTGCAGAATCTGCTGCTGATCGAGCGCGCCGAGCTCGAGCTGGCGGAGGGGTTGAACGTGATCACCGGCGAGACCGGCGCCGGCAAGACCGTGCTCGCGCACGCGCTCGACCTGCTGCTCGGCGGGCGCGCACGCCAAGGGATCGTGCGGCCGGGCGCCGCCGAGGCGTATGTGGAGGGCACGTTCGCGCCAAGCCCGGAGCTGATGCGCGAGCTGCGCGGCGCGGAGGGCGGCGAGCTGCTGACCCCCGCCTTCGGCGGCGGTGCGCAGGAGGCCGAGCAGGTCGTGCTCGCGCGCCGCGTGGGCGCCGACGGGCGCACCCGCGCGTACCTGAACGGCCGCTCGATCCCTGTCGCGGACCTGCGCGGCATCGGCGCGAAGCTGATCTCCTTCTACGGCCAGCACGAGCACCGCAGGCTGACGCTCGCGGCGGCGCAGCTGGAGATCCTCGACGGCTACTGCGGCGTTGTGCAGGCGGAGCGCCGTGCCGCGTGCGCGGCGGCATACGAAGAGCTGCGCCAGCTGCGCGCGCGGCTGGTGCAGGCGCGCGAGCTGGAGGGCATGCGCGAGCGGGAGCTCGACCTGCTGGAGCACGAGCTCGCCGAGATCGACGACGCCGCGCCGCGCGAGGGGGAGCTGGAGCGGCTGCGCGCCGAGCGCGAGCGGCTGCGGGCGCTCGACGCGCTGCTGGGCGCCGCCGGCGCGGCGAGCGCGGCGCTCGCGGGCGGCGACGACTCCACCGGGGCCGACACGCCCGACGCCGCCGCGCTGAGCGCCGACGCCGCCGCGCACCTGGGGGCGATCGCCGGCGCCGACCCCGGGCTGGACGCGCTCGCCGCGCGCGCCCAGGCGCTCGCCCTCGAGGTGGAGGATCTCGCCGGCGAGCTGCGCGGCTACGGCGAGCGGCTCGCCGAGGAGGCGGCGGACAGCGAGGCGCACGGGCTGCAGGCACTCGAAGCGCGGCTGGCGGCGCTCGAGCGGTTGACGCGCAAGCACGGCGGCACGATCGAGGCGGTGAGGGAGCACGCCGAGCGCGCCCGCGAGCGTCGCGAGCAGCTGCGGGGCGCCGGGGCGGCGGCGCGGGAGCTGAGCACGCGGGTGCGCGACGCCGAAGCCGTGTTCGACCAGCGCGTCGCCGCGCTGCACGCCGCGCGCGCGGACGCGGCGCCGCGGCTGGCGGCGGCGGTGCGCGAGCAGCTCGCCGCGCTGGCGATGCCCGACGCGGCGTTCGCGGTCGCGCTCGCCCCGCGCGAGCCGGGGCCGACCGGCGGAGACGCGGCGGAGCTCGAAATCGCCCCCAACCCCGGCGTGCCCGCCGCCCCGCTGCGCGAGATCGCCTCCGGCGGGGAGCTCTCGCGGGTGATGCTGGCGCTCACCGTCGTGTGCGAGAGCGCGGCCGCCGGCGAGCGGCCAACCAGGGGCAGGGGCACGCGCGCCGCTGGCGGCAGGGGCGCCGCGGCTGCCGACAACCGCCGCGGCGAGCCCCGAGCCGGCGCCGGCGCCGGCGAGAGCACGGGCGCAACGCTCGTGTTCGACGAGGTGGACGCCGGCATCGGCGGTCACACCGCGCGCGTGGTCGGCGAACGGCTGCGCCAGCTGGCGGGCACGCGCCAGGTGCTGTGCATCACCCACCTGCCGCAGATCGCCGCGCTCGGCGCCCGCCACTTCACGGTCGTCAAGGAGGCCGCCGGCGAGACCACCAGCACGCGCGTGCAGACGCTGGGCGAGCCGGAGGTGGTGAGCGAGCTGGTGCGCATGCTGGGCGCCCCCGACCGTGACGCCTCCGCGCGGCGCCACGCGCGCGAGCTGCGCAAAGCCGCCTGAGCGCGCCCGCGGCGAGCCCGGTCGAGCGGAGTCGTGCGCCGGACGGGAGTCGAGAGGGGTCGGCGCCCGGTGGGCCGTCGTCCGCGGCGCCGCCTGTTTCCGTGGGGTCGGCGGCTAGACTCCCTAGCGTCCCCGCATGAGCCGCCCCGCGCCCGACCGCCACGCCGATCCGCCGGCCAAGACCCGGTTCATCTTCATCACCGGGGGCGTCGTGTCCTCGCTCGGCAAGGGCATCGCGGCGGCATCGATCGGGCGCCTGCTGGTGGCGCGTGGGCTGACGGTGGGGCTGCAGAAGTTCGACCCCTACATCAACGTCGACCCCGGCACGATGTCGCCCTACCAGCACGGCGAGGTGTTCGTCACCGAGGACGGCGCTGAGACCGACCTCGACCTCGGCCACTACGAGCGCTTCACCGACGCCAACACCTCGCGCGCCTCGAACGTCACCGCGGGCGGCATCTACGACACGGTGATCAGGCGCGAGCGCCGCGGCGACTATCTCGGCGCGACCGTGCAGGTGGTGCCGCACATCACCGACGAGATCAAGCAGCGGATCGCGCTGATCGCGCAGTCCAGCGACGTCGACTTCGTGATCACCGAGATCGGGGGTACCGTCGGCGACATCGAGTCGCTGCCGTTCCTGGAGGCGATCCGCCAGTTCCCGGTGGACGTCGGAAGGCGCCGCTGCATGTTCATCCACCTCACGCTCGTCCCGTTCATCGGGCACGCCGGCGAGCTGAAGACGAAGCCCACGCAGCACTCGGTGAACGAGCTGCGGCGGATCGGGATCGCGCCGGACATGCTGATGTGCCGCTCGGAGAGCCTGCTCTCGCAGGAGATCCGCAAGAAGATCGCGCTGTTCGCGAGCCTGCCGGTGGAGGCGATCGTGAGCGCGTGCGACGTCGACAACATCTACAAGGTGCCGCTGACGTTCCGCGAGCAGGGCGTCGATGGCTGCATCCTCGAGCACTTCGGGATCGACGCCCCCCAGCCCGACCTCGCGAGCTGGCAGGAGCCGATCGAGCGCGCCGAGCGAGCCGCTGCCCCCGCTGGGAGCGAGGGCGAGGGCGAGGCGGGCAACACGGTGAGGATCGCGATCGTCGGCAAGTACGTGCAGCTCGAGGACGCCTACCTGTCGGTGTGCGAAGCGCTGCGCCACGCTGCCGCGCTGACCACCGCCTCCGGCGGCGGTGCCCCCGATCTCCGGTCGGTCGCGCGCGTGGAGATCCAGTGGGTGGACTCCGAGCGGCTGGAGGGCGCCGGCCCGGCCAGCCGCGAGGAGCGCGAGCGCACGCGCGAGCTGCTGAGCGGCGTCGACGGCATCCTGATCCCCGGCGGCTTTGGCGGCAGGGGGATCGAGGGCAAGATCGCCGCCGCTCAGATCGCGCGCGAGCAGCGCATCCCCTACCTGGGGATCTGCCTGGGGATGCAGGTGGCGGTGGCGGAGTTCGCGCGTCACGTCGCCGGCATGGAGGGCGCCAACTCGACCGAGTTCGACCACGAGACGCCCTTTCCAGTGATCGATTTGCTGCCCGAGCAGAAGGAGATCGCCGACCTCGGCGGCACGATGCGCCTCGGCGCCGACCCGATCAAGCTGCACGAGGGCACACGCGCGCGAGAGATCTACGGCGAGGCGGTGGTGTACGAGCGCCACCGCCACCGCTACGAGGTGAACAACCTGCTGCGCCGCCAGCTGCAGAACGCCGGACTGGGAATCGCCGGCACCTCGCCCGACGAGCGACTGGTCGAGGTGATCGAGCTGCCCGGCGGGGAGGGTGGGCATCCTTTCTTCCTCGCCTCGCAGTTTCACCCCGAGTTCAAGTCGCGCCCCGAGCGCCCCGCGCCGCTGTTCCGTGAGTTCTTCGCGGCGGCGCTGGCGCAAGCCTCGGCCGGCGAGTCCGGGCAGCTGGCCGAGCGCCGGTGAGCACGGCGAGCGCGCTCGACGAGTTGGAGCGCCGCTACCTGCACGACATCTTCGCCGAGCTGTGCGCGATCGAGAGCCCGTCGGGCCGCGAGCGCGCGTGCGCGGAGCGGATCGCCCGCGAGCTCGAGGGGTTGGGGATCGAGGTGCGTGAAGACGACGCGGGGCCGGCGGCGGGCGCGGACTGCGGCAACCTGCTCGCCCGGATCGGCGTCGGCGAGGGGCCGTGCATCCTGTTGTGTGCGCACATGGACACGGTGCCGCCGCAGGCGCCGATCGCACCGGTGCTGCGCGAGGGCTTCTGGGAGAACGCCAACGAGGGGATCCTCGGCGCCGACAACAAGGTGGCGGTGGCGGTGCTGCTGGCGCTCGCCCGCCACCTGCATCGCGACGGCGCGGGGTCCTCCCGGCGCGGGGCGACGGCCGGCGGGCGCATGGACATCGAGCTGCTGTTCACGGTGGGCGAGGAGCGGATGCTGGCGGGCGCGCGCGCGTTCGAGCGCTCGCGCCTGCGCAGCCAGCTCGGGTATGTGTTCGACCACGCCGCCCCGATCGGGCAGTTGGTGGTGAGCTCGCCCACCTACCATCGCGTGCAGGCGACCTTCCGCGGGAAGGCCGCGCACGCCGGCGTACGCCCGCAGGAGGGCCGCAGCGCGATCCTCGCGGCGGCCCGCGCGGTGGCGGATATGCGGCTCGGCAGGATCGACGCCCACACCACTGCGAACGTCGGCACGATCGCGGGCGGCAGCGCGATCAACGTGGTGCCCGAGCGCTGCGCGATCGTCGCCGAGGTGCGCTCCCAGAGCGAGCAGCAGAGCGAGCGGGTGGTGTCGGAGATGCTCGACTGCGTGCACGAGGCGGCGAACCTTCCCGAGTGCGAATGCGATGTCGATGTGACGGTGGAGCGCATGTTCA
>DATMMB010000415.1:0-6026 GCA_035569895.1 Solirubrobacteraceae bacterium
ATCCACTACCCCGTGCCGATCCATCGCACCGCCGCCTACGACGACCTCGGCCTCGGCGCCGGCAGCCTCCCCGTGAGCGAGTCGCTGGCGGGACGGGTCTGCTCGCTGCCGATCTTCCCGGGCATGAGCGAGGCGGAGATCGAGCAAATCGTCGACGCGGTGGCGTCATTTGCAAACGCAGATGCGGGCTCCTTCGAGCAGTGCACAAAAGACGCCGTCGTGCAAGCACGTTCATCGGATATATGAGCGTCGCCCCTACACAACCCGCCCGGCGGACGGCGCTCGATGTGTGCGAGCGTCCGGCGCTGCACATCGTGCCCGACGCGCCCGCCGACTCCTCAGCGGGCGCGCGCCCCGCGCGGCGTCCGCTCGTCGCGGACGCCCGGAGGGCGCTCGATCTGCTCGTGGCGAGCGTCCTGCTGCTCGTGCTCGCGCCGCTGCTGGCGGCGATCGCGCTGGCGATCCGCATCGACTCGCGCGGGCCGGCGCTGTTTCGCCAAAGGCGCGTCGGGCGTAACCGTAAGGAGTTCACGATCTTCAAGTTCCGCACGATGCGCTGCGACGCCGACATCGCGCCGCACCGCCGCTACGTGCAGAGCCTGATCGACGGGCCCGCCACCTCCGAGCGCGGCCGCCTCTACAAGCTTTCGGTCGACGACCGCGTCACCCGCGTCGGGCGCGTGCTGCGCTCGTGGAGCCTCGACGAGCTGCCGCAGCTGTTCAACGTCCTGCGCGGCGAGATGGCGCTCGTCGGCCCGCGCCCCGTGATCCCCTACGAGGTTGACATCTATCCCGACGCCTACCTGCGCCGCTTCGCGGTCAAGCCGGGGCTCACCGGTCTGTGGCAGGTGAGCGGGCGCAATGAGCGCACCTACGACGAGATGGTGCGCTTCGACATCGAGTACGCCGAGTCGGCGTCGCTGCTGCTCGACCTGCGGATCCTCGCCAGGACCGTGCCGGTGGTGCTCGGCCGCCAGGGGGTGGCGTGATGCTGGAGCCACGCTCGCGCTCGGATCGCGACGGCGGTGGGACCGGACCGGCCGGTGCGCGCGAGGGCGGCTGGGGTGGCGGCGTGCGCGGCGCCCACGACAGCCGGCTGCGCCCAGCTGGGCGCATCGTGCCGCGCGAGCAGCCGATCGGCACCGCGGTGGTCGGCTACGGCTACTGGGGCCCCAACCTCGCCCGCAACGTGGCGGAGTGCGCGCAGCTGCGCCTGGAGGCGCTGTGCGACACCGACCCCGCGCAGCTGCACCTCTTCCGCCGCCGCCACCCCGACGCGCGCACCACGCACAAGCTCGACGCGGTGCTCGCCGATCCCGCGATCGAGGCGGTGGTGATCGCCACGCCGCCGCAGACGCATGCGGCGCTCGCCGCCCGCGCGTTGCGCGCCGGCAAGCACGTGCTGGTCGAGAAGCCGCTCGCCACCCGCCTGCGGGATGCGCTCGATCTCGCCGAGCTCGCGCGCGGGAGCGGGCGGGTGCTGATGCCGGGGCACACCTTCATCTACTCGCCCGCCGTCAACGCCGTGCGCGAGCTGATCCACGGCGGCGTCGTCGGCGACGTGCACTTCATCACCTCCTCGCGCATGAACCTCGGCAAGTACAACGGCGACGGGGTCGTGTGCGACCTCGCCCCGCACGACCTCTCGATCCTCCTGTACTGGCTGGAGCAGCCGGTCGTCGAAGTCGCCGCCTCCGGCTCGAGCGTGTTGCGCCAGGGGGTCTCGGAGACGGCGTTCATGACGCTCACGTTCGCGCGCGGGCAGACCGCCAACGTGCAGATCTCGTGGCTGGCGCCGCGCAAGGTGCGCCAGATGATCGTCGTCGGCAGCCAGCGGATGGTGCAGTACGACGACACCGCCTCCGACGAACCGGTGCGGATCTACGACCGCGGCATGGACATGCTGCCGCCGACGCCCGCCAACTTCGGCGAGCACCAGCTGATCTACCGCACCGGCGACGTGGTGATCCCGCGGATCGAGCCGCGCGAGCCGCTGCGGCTGGAGCTCGAAGACTTCGCCCACGCGATCCACACCGGCGAGGAGCCGCGCTCCAACCTCGCGCTGGGGATCGAAATCGTCGCCGCGGTGGAGCTCGCCGAGGCGTCGATGCGCGCCGGCGCCAAGCCGCTCGCGCTCGCCCAGCCCACCGACCGGGTGGCGGCCTGATGCCCTATCTCGCCCCCACGCCCACCAACCCGCGCTGGTCGTTCACCGACGACGCGCCCGCCACGCCGCCCGGCGGTCTTGGGTCCTTGCCGTCCGCCTTGGGTGGGTCGCCGCGCCAGCGCATCACCGGACTGGCCGACTCCTCCTCCTCCTCCTCCTCCTCGCACGCGACTGCGGGCGTTGCGGGCGGGAGCCGCCCGCGCGTGCTCTCGGTGATCGGCGCCCGCCCGGAGATCATCCAGGCGGCCCCCGTCTGTGAGGCGCTCGCGCCGCTCGCCGAGGAGATCCTCGTGCACACCGGCCAGCACTACGACGAGGCGATGTCGGAGAGCCAGATCCTCGCCACGCGCCTGCCCCGCCCGCGCCACAACCTCGGCGTCGGCTCGCGCGCGCGCGAAGCGCAGCTCGACCTCGCCCGCGTTCGTCTGGAAGAGCTGATCCGCGCCGAACGCCCCGCCGCGGTGATCGTGCGCGGCGACACCAACGCCACGCTCTCCGGCGCGCTCGCCGCCGCCGCCTGCGGCGTGCCGCTCGTGCACGTCGAGGCCGGTCTGCGCTCCTACCGCAAGGAGATGCCCGAGGAGCACAACCGGATCGAAACCGACCGCCTCTCGAACGTGCTGTGCGCGCCGACCGAGGGCGCGCGGCGCAATCTCGAAGCCGAGGGCGTCGCGGGGGAGATACACGTCACCGGCGACCCCCTGTGCGACACGCTGGAGAGCTGGCGCGCGCGTGTAAAGCCCGCCGGCAACGGCGACTACCTGCTCGCGACCGTGCACCGCAATTACAACACCGACTCCCCCGAACGGCTTGCCGCCGTGCTCGCCTGCCTGGCCCGCGCGCCGTTGCCGGTGCTGTTCCCGCTGCACCCCCGCACGCGCCGCGCGATCGACAGCTGGGGCCTGCGGACGCCCCCCAACATCAAGCTGATCGAGCCGGTGCCCTACACGCGCATGCTGGAGCTTGAGCGCGGCGCGCGCGCGATCGCCACCGACTCCGGCGGCGTGCAGCGCGAGGCTTACCTGTGGGCCGTGCGCTGCATCACCTTGCGCGAGGAGACCGAGTGGGTCGACACCGTGGCCACCGGCTGGAACACGCTGGTGGGGTGCGATCCCAACGCGTTCGCCGCGGCGCTGCGCGCGCCGCTGCCGGCGGAGCGCCCGCCGATCTTTGGCGACGGCCACGCCGCGCGGCGGATCGCGCAGATCGTGATCGACTACTTGTGGCGCTCGCAACAAGCCCTGGGGGAAGGGACGCCCACTGGCGGCGGGGCAGCGTCGCCCGTCGCCAGCTCGGGTGCGATCGGAAACGCCGGGGACCGAGGCGCTGCCGCGGCTGTCGGTGCTCTGGGAGCCAAGGCATGAGGCCGAAAGGGGAACGCACATGGATGAGCTGAACGTCGGACTGATCGGCGTGGGGCGGATGGGCGCCTACCACGTCGAGACGTGGGAGCGGATCGCCGCGGCGAGGCTCGTGGCGGTCGCCGACCCCGACGAGACCACCGCCCGCGCGCGGATCGGCCGGCGGCCGATCGAGTGGCTCGGCGACTACCGCTGGCTGCTCGAGCGCGCCGATGTCGACGCTGTCTGCATCTGCGCGCCCTCCGAGCACCACGCGCGAATCGCGCTCGACGCGATCGCCGCGGGCAAGCACGTGTTCGTCGAGAAGCCGATCGCCACCGCCCTGGAGGACGGCCTGCGGATGGCCGCCGCGGCGCGCCTGGCACGGGTGAAGCTGATGGTGGGCCACGTCGAGCGCTTCAACCCCGCCGTCGGCAAGCTCGCGGAGCTGATCTCCGAAGGCCGCATCGGGCGCGTCTTCCGCGCCCACGCCACCCGCGTCGGGCCGCTGCCCGTCCGCATCCAGGACACCGGCGTGGCGATCGACCTCGCCACCCACGACCTCGACCTGATGCAGTTCGTGCTCGGCCGCGACATCACCTCGATCTACGCCGACGGCTCGCGCTGCGTGCACCCCTCCCAAGAGGATCTGATCGCCTGCCTGCTGCGCTTCGGCGAGGATGGGCCGCTGGGGCTGCTCGACGTCAACTGGCTGACGCCCGAGAAGCGCCGCGAGATGACCGTGATCGGCGAGGGGGGGATGCTGAGCGCGTCCTATCTCACCCAGGACGTGTGGTTCACGGAGTCCACCGGGTCTCCCACCGGGTGGAGCGAGCTCGCCCGCATCCGCGGCGACGCCGAGGGCGCGGCCGTGCGCTTCGCGCTGCCACGCGTCGAGCCCTTGCAGGCTGAGCTGACGGCGTTCGCGCGCTGCGTGCTCGACGACACCCCCGAGCCGGTCGGCGCGCAGGACGGCTGCCGCGCGCTCGCGGCTGCGCTCGCCGTGCGCGACTCCGCCGCCAACAACCGTCCCATCACCCTGCTCGACATGCCCACCCCGCGGCACGTCCGCGTGGCTGCATGAGGCTGCCCTGCGACTTCCAAACGCCACCGACCGTCACTGCCCGCACTCATAGGAGACCGCCAAAATGATCCGCTTCGTCATCCCCGCCTACAACGAGCGCGAGAACATCCCGCGGCTGCTCGCCGACCTTGCGCCGGTCGCCCGCGAGCTGGGCGCACGCGTGATCTTCGTCGACGACGGCTCCAGCGACGGCACTGCCGAGGCGATCGCCGAGCACAGCGACGCGCTGCACCTCGCAGTCGTCACCCATTCGGTCAACCGCGGCCTCGGCACCGCGATCAACTCCGGCCTGCGCGCCGCGCTCGGCGAGTCCCAGGACGGCGACGCGATCGTCACGCTGGAGGCCGACAACACCTCCGACCTCGCCGACCTGCCGGCGATGCTCGAGCGCTTCCACGCCGGCGCCGACGTGGTGCTCGCCTCGGTGTATGCGCCCGGCGGGCGCATCCTCGGCGTCGCCCCCTGGCGGCTCGCTTCCTCCAAAGCGGTGTCGAACGCGTTCCGCTACGCCGGCGGCCTGCACGAGATCCACACGCTCTCCTCGCTCTACCGCGTCTACCGCGCCGGCACGCTGCGCCGCGCCTCGGAAACCTACGGCTACCTGCTCGTGCGCGAGCCGGGCTTCGCCGCCAACGTCGAGCTGCTGCTCAAGCTCTACAACGCCGGCGCCGTCGTCGAGGAGGTGCCGACCATCAACGACTGGTCGCGGCGGATGGGCACTTCGAAGATGAACATGTGGCCGACCGTGCGGGCGTACGGCCGCCTGATGGCCGCCCACCTCGTCGGGCGCATCCAACCGCCGCCCATTTCACCCCTCGGCAGCGATGAGCTGGCGACGCGGGCCGAAGAGCGGCCCACCGCACAGTTGCGCGCGATCGCCGGCGGGCGATGACCCAGGGGGGGCGGTCAGATGAGTCCTGAGCCGCGCGTCGGCATCGTCGGCGCCGGCATCCTCGGCACCGTGCTCGCGCTGCGCCTGGCCGAAGGCGGCGCGCGGGTCACGCTGCTCGAGCGGGCGCCGACGCCGGGCGGCCTGGCCGGGGCGTTTGACTTCGGCGGGCATCGCGTCGATCGCTTCTACCACGTGATCGTCCCCTCCGACGAGCGCATGATCGCGCTCGCCGACCAGCTCGGGCTGGCCGATCGGCTGAGCTTCACGCCGGTCGGGGTCGGCTTCTTCGTCGACGGCAAGATGCATCCCTTCAATGGCATCGGTGACTTCCTACGATTCCCGCCTCTCTCTCCCCTGGGCCGCGCGCGCCTCGCGTGGTTCGTGCTGCACTGCCAGCTGCGGCGCGACTACGCCGCGCTCGAGCACCTGCCCCTTGAACGGTGGCTGACGCGCCACTGCGGCCGGCGCGTCGTGCAACGCATCTGGCGCCCGCTGCTGGACTCCCGCTTCAACTCCCACCATGAGGAGCTGCCCGCCACCTAC
>DATMMB010000416.1:0-5224 GCA_035569895.1 Solirubrobacteraceae bacterium
GAAGACGCCGAGGTTGGAGGGCGTGGCGGGCAGCACCGCCGAGACGTTCACCGCCAGCAGCACCGCGGCGGCGGCCGTGAGGCCGCCGTGTGACTGCAGCCCGAGCGCCAGCATCACCGCGTAGCACGCCAGCCACTGCAGCGTCCACGCCAGCAGCTGCAACGCCACCGCGGGCGGCCCGTGGCGGGGGTTGGCGAACACCGCGAGCCCCTGGCGCCCGAGGCGCAGCAGCCGCGCGAGCGCCGCGGCGGCGAGCGCCACGCGCAGAGAGCGGGCGCGCTGGGCGAGCGCCAGCAGCCGCGGTCCGAGGATCACCAGCAGGCCGATCGCGAGCGGCACCAGCAGGGCGATCGCGAGGCCCGAGAGGTGGTGGCGCAGGATACCGAGGCTGGTGAACGTCACCGTCGCGAGGATCGCGAGCGCCACCAGGTTGATGATCGTCTGCGAGAACACCGTGCCCGCGACCACCGGCAGCTGGCGGCGCGAGGAGCCGGGCAGGCGGCGGGTGAGCACCAGCATCCGCGTCGGCTCGCCGATCCGACCCGGGAACACCGCCGAGCCCATCACGCCGATCATCGTCGCGCGGGTCACCGGCGGCCACGCGATCGGGGTGTCGGGCAGCGCCGCGCGCAGCACCTGTGCCCAGGAGCACGCGCGCAGAAACAGCGACAGCGCCATCAGCGCGAGCGCCAGCGCCACCCACCCCGGGTCGGCCGAGGTCAGCGCATTGCCGATGCGGTGCAGCCCCAGCCGCCACAGCGCGAACGCGACGATCGCCGCGAGTAGCACCACCGCGGCGGCGAGCGCCGCACGCCTGCGCCCGCGGGCGCGCAAACGCCGTTCTCGCACTACCGTATCGCCCATCGCAGTTGGGTGTATCAGAGCGCGCGCATCTGTCCTGTTGCGATGCGATCCGATCGCGCCGAGCGCGTACGGCCCTCAGCGTTCGTGCGCCGCGCGGCCGAGGTGCCGGCGCGGCATCAGCGTCACCACCGCGGCGCTGCTCGGCGCGAGCTGTAGCGACAGCGCGCCCGCCCTGCCATACACCGCCGGCAGCGCGCGCGGCACGCTCCAGGCGCCGTCCGCTGCAACCGCGCTCCCGCCCAGCCGCGTGCCGGCGGTGGCGGCGGGAGAGGGGCCGGTGAGGCGCAGCACCACCCCGCCGGCAAGCGCGCGCCCCACGCGCAGGCGCACCGCCAGCGGGCGCGCGCCGGGCGGGTCGTAGTCGATCAGCACGAGCTTCAGTCGCCCGTCGGGGAAGCGCGCCGCGAACGCGCTCACCTCCCCGGGCAGCGCGCCGGCGACGGTCGCGGCGAGCGGCGTGCCCCCGACGAACGCGTCCGCGGCGAGCATCCCATACCACTCGGGCGCCGGGCGCAGCACGCCGGCGCTCAGCGCGGCGGCGCCGTGCGCGGCGAGCGCGCTGTAGGCGGTCGGCTTTTCGATCAGGTCGTGGAAGTTCACACCCACCGTGCCCGCGCTCATCGCGCGCACGGTCCAGTCGAGCGCCCACAGCGCCGAAGCGAACGTGTCGCTGACGCCCGGCTCGCCTTCGCAGGAGATGTCGTTGGTCTCGTCCATCCGCAGCGGCGTCCTATATGCATGGGCGATCGCGAGCATCCGTGCGAGCATTTCGCTCTCCTGCATGCGCACCTGCGGGCTCAGCAGTTCGGCGATCGTCGGCCGTTCGCCGCAGCTCGACAGCGGGTAGTAGTGGTCGGTGAGCAGCTGCGGGTGCAGCGTCGCCGCCGCTTCGCGCACCCACGTCAAGCCGTGCGCGCCGGTCGAGGGGTCGGGCCCGGCGATCGCCACCCCCGGCGCCGCCGCCTCGATCGCCTCGCGGTACGCCGCCGCCTGCGGCAGATAGGCGCGCACCCCGAAGCCCGGCGGGCGTAAGCGCTTGCGCGGGAACAGGTCGGGCTCGTTGCCGATCTCGATCCCGGCGAGATAGCTCCCGAGCCGCGCCTTCGCCACCGCCGCCTCACGCGCGGCGACCGCCGGTTCGTCGTGGGCGAGGTTCACCGTCAGCAGCACCCGCCAACCGCTCGCCCGCGCAAGCGCGGCGAGGTTGGCCAGGTCGGCTTCATCGACGGTGGCGATCGCCCAGCTCGGTTTGGCGGCGCCGCTCGCCACCCACGCTGTCTGTTCGTCGGCGCTGATCCCGCCGAAGCGCATCACGCCGGGCCCAAGCGAGCGCAGCAGCGTCACGAGGTCGCCTCGGCCCGCCCAGGAGGCGATCAGCGGCAGGCTGCGCATCTCGAACGACAGCCCCACGAAGTCCTCCGGGATCGCCGGCGCGAGCGGCCGTCGGCCGACGCTCACGCTCACCGGCCGCCCGCGCGCCGCGGCGCTCGGCAGCGGCGTCGGCGCCGCGGCGCCCGCGTTCGCCGGGGGATCGGCGGGCGCGGTGGGTCGGTGGTTGGGATCGGCGCGAGCGGTGGGTCGGTGGCTGGAGGTGGGGGAGGAGTGCGCGAGCGCAAAAGCGAGCACTGCCACCAGCGCGAGCACCACCGCGGCCGCGATCGGCAGCCGGCGCTTCAGGGCGGTTGACACGAGCATTGATCCCTCCGTTGCCAGCGCGACACGGGCGCCGGACGATCGACGACGATAGGACTGTGCCACACGCTCCCGCGCGCGATCAACCCGTTCCCGCTCGCCCGGCCCTTTCGCGCACGCCACGCGCAGCGGTTGCGCGCTTCGATATCCCTCTCCAAATCCCCCCTCTCCTCACCCTCCTGCTACTGCTTGCCGCCCTTCTCGCGACGGGGTGCGGCGGTGCCGGGACGCCGCCCGGCACGGTCCCGCGAGTCGCCGTTGTGCACGGTTGCCCAGGCGCGCGCGGCGCGTGCCCGTACACGCGCGTCGCGATCATCAGCCGCCGCGGCGAAGGGGTGCTGCGCTGTCCTGAGGCGCTTGCGTTCGCGCCCGGCGGCGACCTGTACGTGGCCGACCAGTTCAGCCACCTCGTGCAGCGCTTCTCGCCCGCCGGGCGCTTCCTCGGCCAGTGGGGCACCTACGGCGCCGGCCCCGGCCAGCTCGGCGCGGTCGATGGACTCGCGGTGGCGGGTAACGGGGACGTGTACGTGCTCGACTCCACCCACAACCGGATCGAGCGCTTCACCGCCGGCGGACGCCTGCTCGGCGAATGGGGCGGCCCCGGCGGGGCCTTGGGTCGGTTCGATTTCGGCCCCGGCTTCGGCCCCGACAAGCCGCCGGGTGGCGGGATCGCGGTGGGTGGGGGGTATGTGTACGTCTCCGACTCCGCCGCCAACCGGATCGTGCGCTTCGACCTCGACGGCTCGTACCCGCTGCTGTGGGCGCGCCCCGGGAGCGCCCCGGGGGAGGTCTCCTCGCCGCGCGGGCTCGCGGTGGCGGGCGGGGTGGTGTATGTCGCCGACGAGGGCAACCACCGCATCCAGGCGTTCACGCTCGCCGGGCGCTCGCTGTACGCGCAGGGCACGTTCGGCAAGGCGCCCGGCCAGTTCGTCAATCCCTTCGGCGTCACCGTCGCTCGCGGGCGGGTGTATGCGGTGGACGACAACAACAACCGCATCGTCGTGCTTACGCCTGCGCTGCGCTACCTGGAAGAGTGGGCCGGCGAAGGCGCCTTTCACCTCAGCTACATCCGTGCCGCTGCCGCCTCGCCCGCGGGGCGCATCTACGTCGCCGACACCGGCCACGAACGGGTCGTCGCGTTCACCGCCGGCGGGCGCGGCCTGCTCGCGTTCGGCACCCCCGGCACCGCCCCCGGCCAGCTGATCGCGCCGCTCGGCGTCGCCACCACCCGCGCCGGTGGCGCGTTCGTGGTGGAGACCTACGGCTCGCGCAGCCCGATCTACCGCTTCGACGCCGCTTTGCGCTACCGCGGCGAGTGGCAGCGCGGTGGGGGGGCGATCGTCGGCTCGCACTGGTTTGGTCCCACCGCCGCCGCGGTCGCGCCCGACGGGTCGCTGTGGGTCACCGACCCGCGCAACGGGGTCGTGCGCCACCTCAGCGCCGACGGAGCCTACCTGGGGGCGCTCACTGGTCTCTCGCTCCCTTATGGAGTGGCGGTCGCCCCATCGGGAGAGGCGATCTACGTCGCCGACGCCGGCGCCGGCAGCGTCATGCGCTTCAGTGCCGCCGGCCAGGCGCTTGGCCGGCTGGGCTCGACCGCGTTCGGCCGGCCGCTGGCGGTGGCAGCGGCCCCGGACGGGGAGGTTTATGTAGCCGACGCGGGTCGTGATCGCATCTTCGCGCTCAGCCCCAGCGGGGCGCTGCTTTACTCATGGGGCGGTAGGCGCCTGTTCGACGAACCGTCAGGTGTCGCCGTTGACTCCGCCGGCGATGTCTTCGTCTCCGATCGCCGTGCCGACCGTGTCCTGAAGTTCTCGCCCACAGGGCGCCTGCTCACGCGCTGGGGCGACCCCGGCGGCGCCCCCGGTCAGCTCAGCGCACCGTCGGGCCTCGCCGCCGATTGCCGCGGCCAGGTGCTGGTGGCCGACACGGCCAACAACCGTGTTCAGGCCTTCGCCGACGCCGCCTCGATCAACCGTCAAGCGTCCTACGTGTCGTGCCGATAGTTTGTTGATGTCCCTCTCATCGCGCAACCCGCTCGATGGCCTCTCCGCGGGGGAGATCGCGTTGTCGGTGCTGCGCACGCTGCCGGCGGCCTCCGCGCTCGTGTTCGACCGCGAGCTTTGCTTCGTGCTCGCCGGCGGCCACGCTCTGGAGAACGAAGGGCTCACCTCCGGCGAGCTCGAGGGCCGGCCCGCTGTCGAGGTGCTGGTGGGGGAGCGCTGGGAGACATACGAGCCGCTCTACCGCTCGGCGCTCAACGGCGAGACGCGTTCGCTGGAGATCTGGTCGGCCGACGACACACGCTGCTACCAGGTCGAGGTGGGGCCGCTGCGCGGCGAGGGCGAAGAGATCGTCGGCGGCGTGGCGATCTCACGCGACATCACCCCGCGCAAGCACGCCGAGGAGGCGCGCCGCCACGCGCAGGAGCGCTTCGAGCTGGTGTTCGAGCAGGCGCCGATCGGGATGGCGCTGCTCACGCCCGAGGGGCGCTGGGTGCGCGTCAACCAGGCGCTCCTGGCGATCACCGGCTACAGCTCCGAGGAGCTGCTCGCGAAGACGCTCGAGGAGATCACGCACCCCGACGACCTCTCCGCCGATCTGGAGAATGTGCGCCGCCTGCTCGCGGGGGAGATCCGCCACTACGCGATGGAGCGCCGCTACTTCC
>DATMMB010000417.1:0-2291 GCA_035569895.1 Solirubrobacteraceae bacterium
CCGAGCCTGTCGATCGCGGAGGGGGCGATCGCGCCGTGGAGCCGGGCGGCGGCGTTCTCCAACTACTACGAGCAGGTCGCGCAGGCGCTCGCCGAGAGCTACGGCGTTGACCTCGACGAGCCGTGGGAAGACCTTCCGCCAGAGCACCGGAACCTGTTCCTGCAAGGGACGAAGGAGCCTCTGGCCATCTCCTACCGCAACCGCTTCGGCCGCCGCCGCTCTTACTCGACGCGCTTCGCGGGGCTGATCGCCAACCTCGAGAAGCGCTACCGCGAAACCGAGTCCGACGGCGTGAAGGAGCGCCTGGAGGAGTACATGTCGCTGCGGCCCTGCCCCTCCTGCGGCGGCGCCCGGCTGCGCCCGGAGTCGCGCGCGGTGCTGGTCGGGGGCACGCGGATCGAGGACTTCTGCGCGCTCTCCGCGCGGCGCGCGATCGAGTGGCTGGCGGAGGTGGAGCTGTCCGACACCGACCGCCACGTGGCGCGGCTGATCCTGCGCGAGATCGCCGAGCGGCTGCAGTTCCTGGAGAACGTCGGTATCGGCTACCTCTCGATGGACCGCGCCTCGGCGACGCTCTCCGGCGGCGAGGCGCAGCGCATTCGCCTGGCCACGCAGATCGGCAGCTCGCTGGTCGGCGTGCTGTACATCCTCGACGAGCCGTCGATCGGGCTGCACCAGCGCGACAACGCGAAGCTGATCGCCACCCTGGAGCGGCTGCGCGACCTCGGCAACACGGTGATTGTGGTCGAGCACGACGAGCAGACGATGCGCGCCGCCGACCACCTGCTCGACCTCGGCCCCGGCGCGGGCGAGCACGGCGGGCGGATCGTCGCGCAGGGCACCGCCGCGCAGGTGCAGCGCGTGCAGGAGTCGCTCACGGGCCAGTACCTCGCGGGCACCCTTGCCGTGGCGGTGCCCGCCAAGCGGCGCAAGCCGACCGGGTACGTGAAGGTCGAGGGCGCCACCCAGCACAACCTGCGCGACATCGACGCCTCCTTCCCGCTCGGCACGCTCACGTGCGTCACCGGGGTCTCTGGCTCGGGCAAGTCGACGCTCGTCAACGAGATTCTTTACAAGGCGCTCTCCGCGCGCCTGCACCGCGCCCGCGCGCGCCCCGGCGCCCACCGCGCGATCAAGGGCCTCGACCAGCTCGACAAGATCATCGCCGTCGATCAGTCTCCGATCGGGCGCACGCCGCGCTCGAACCCCGCGACGTACACCGGGCTGTTCGACGTGATCCGCGACATGTTCGCCAAGACCCAGGAGGCGCGTGCGCGTGGCTACAAGCCCGGCCGCTTCTCCTTCAACGTGAAGGGCGGGCGCTGCGAGGTGTGCAAGGGCGACGGGCAGATCAAGATCGAGATGCACTTCCTGCCCGACGTGTACGTGCCGTGCGAGCAGTGCCACGGCAAGCGCTACAACCGTGAGACGCTGGAGGTGCGCTTCAAGGGCAAGTCGATCGCCGACGTGCTCGACATGCCTGTGGAGGAGGCGGTGCGGTTCTTCGAGCACATCCCCAAGGTGCGCCGGCGCCTGGAGACGCTCGACGCCGTCGGGCTCGGGTATGTGCGCCTCGGCCAGCCCGCGACCACGCTGTCCGGCGGCGAGGCGCAGCGCGTGAAGCTCGCCACCGAGCTCTCGAAGGTGGCGACCGGGCGCACGCTGTACATCCTCGACGAGCCCACCACCGGGTTGCACTTCGCCGACGTGCAACGGCTGCTGGAGGTGCTGCAGCGCCTCGTCGACGCCGGCAACAGCGTGGTGGTGATCGAGCACAACCTCGACGTGATCAAGTGCGCCGACCGCCTCCTCGACATGGGCCCCGAGGGGGGCGAGGAGGGCGGCCTCGTCGTCGCCGCCGGCACCCCGGAGGAGGTGGCGGCCGAGACGGCCTCCCACACCGGCCGGTTCCTCGCCGAGTTGCTGCCGGCGGTGGCCTCGCGCAATGGCAGGGCACGCGGCGCCGGAGGAGACGCCTCCGCCGACGCGAAGCCGCAACCGAAACCCCGACGCAAGCCGCGCGCAAAGGTCGCCGCTTGAGCGCGAGCGACCCTGCCGGCCACCCGTCCGGGTCCGCGCCACCGGCCGAAACGCCAGCCGCGCGTGAGGGTCACCGCCTGAACGCGGACGGCCCCGCCGGCCCCCCGCCCCGGTCCCCGCCGCGCCGCGCGGTCGACGGGCGGGCATCCTCCCCCTCCTCCCCCCCAACCCCCCCGCCGTCGGCGCGCCACCCACCGCCGACCTTCCCGCCAGCGTCGGTGGGCGAGCCGGTGCGCGAGGTGCGCCTGTCG
>DATMMB010000418.1:0-5407 GCA_035569895.1 Solirubrobacteraceae bacterium
TACCCGCACATCGGCAACTACGGTGTGAGCGCGCAGGCGATGGAGTCAGAGCGCGCGTGGGCGCGGGCGGCGATCATGCGCGAGGCGTGCAACGGCGAGGATGCGCCGAGCGCTGAGCGCGGCTGGCTGTCGTGGCTCACCGACTGCGGCGTGGCGGCGATCACCGGCGTGGACACGCGCGCGCTCGTGCGCCACATCCGCGAGCAGGGCTCGATGCGCGGCGGGCTGTTCCCCGCGAGCGTCGCGCCCGCGCAGGCACAGGCGCTGATCGCGGCCGAGCCGCCGATGGCGGGACAGGACCTCGCCGCGGCGGTGAGCCCAGCCGAGGTCACCCACCACGGCGACGGCGACGGACCGCGGATCGCCGTGCTCGACACCGGCATCAAGGGCTCGATCGTTCGCAACCTGCTCGCGCGGGGGGCGCGCGTGAGCCTGTACCCGTGCGCGAGCACCGCCGCCGAGCTGCTGGGCGGCGACGCCGACGCGATCCTGCTCGCCAACGGCCCCGGCGACCCGGCGGCGCTCGGCCACATCGTCGACACCGTGCGCGCGTGCGTCGGGCGCAAGCCGGTGTGGGGCATCTGCCTCGGCCACCAGCTGCTCTGCCGCGCGCTCGGCTTGCAGACGTTCAAGCTGCCGTTCGGCCACCGCGGCGCCAACCATCCGGTGAAGGACCTGCACACCGGGCGCGTGGAGATCACCTCGCAAAACCACGGCTTCGCGGTGCTCGGCCCGAGCGGCAAGGGCACGATCGACAGCGACCGCCCGGTGCGCTGGCAGACCGACTTCGGCGCCGCGCAGCTCACGCACGTCAACCTCTATGACCGCACCGTCGAGGGCCTCGAGCTGCTGGACGTGCCCGGCGGCGCGGTGCAATACCACCCCGAGGCGGGGCCCGGCCCGCACGACAGCGTGTACCTGTTCGACCGGTTCCTGGCGCGGATCGCGCAGGCGGCGGCATGATGCACCCGCCGCTAGGACAGCGTCAACCTCGCGGATCGGTTGCTCGCGCGCTCGCGCAGGCGGCGGCATGATGCGTCCGGAGGGGTTTTTTAATAGGAGGAAGAGGGGGATGGGTCGCCTCGCGCGCAGCGGGGGCCTGCGCTGAAATGCCGCGGCGGGAGGACATCCAGCGCATCCTGATCCTCGGCTCGGGGCCGATCGTGATCGGGCAGGCCGCGGAGTTCGACTACTCCGGCGTGCAGGCCTGCAAGGTGCTGCGCGAGGAGGGCTACGAGGTCGTGCTGATGAACTCCAACCCGGCGACGATCATGACCGACCCCGAGCTCGCCGACGCCACGTACGTCGAGCCGCTGCTGCCCGGCCCGGCCGCGCAGGTGATCGAGCGCGAGCGCCCCGACGCGCTGTTGCCGACGCTCGGCGGGCAGACCGCGCTCAACTTGTCAAAGGCGCTGCACGACGACGGCACGCTGGAGCGCTTCGGCGTGGAGCTGATCGGCGCCGACCACGACGCGATCGCGTGCGCCGAGGACCGCCGGCTGTTCGGGGCGGCGATGGCCGAGGCGGGCCTGCGGATGCCGGCGAGCGCGATCGCCTCCGGTTGGGATGAGGAGCTTTGCCGCGTCGACGTCAAGCGCGGCCTCGCGCAGGCGCTCGACGCGCTGCCCGAGATCGGGCTGCCGTGCGTCGTGCGCCCCGCCTACACCCTCGGCGGGCGCGGCGGCGGGATCGCGCGCACGCCCGAGGAGTTCTCACGCGTAGTCGCGCACGGCCTGGAGGTGTCGCCGATCGGGCAGGTGCTGCTGGACCAGTCGGTCCTCGGCTGGGGCGAGTTCGAGCTCGAGGTGATGCGCGATCGCGCCGACAACGTCGTGATCGTCTGCTCGATCGAGAACATCGACCCGATGGGCGTGCACACGGGCGACTCGGTGACGGTCGCCCCGCAGCAGACGCTCTCCGACCGTCTCTACCAGCGGCTGCGCGACCAGGCGATCGCGGTGATCCGCGCGGTGGGCGTGGAGACCGGCGGCTCGAATGTGCAGTTCGCGGTCGACCCCGCCACCGAAGAGGTGCTGGTGATCGAGATGAACCCGCGCGTGTCGCGCTCCTCGGCGCTCGCCTCGAAGGCCACCGGCTTTCCGATCGCCAAGATCGCCGCGCGCCTGGCGGTGGGGTATCTGCTGGAGGAGATCCCCAACGACATCACCAAGCTCACCCCCGCCTGCTTTGAGCCGACGATCGACTACGTGGTGGTGAAGTGGCCGCGCTTCGCCTTCGAGAAGTTCCCGGGCGCGGAGTCCACGCTCTCCACGCACATGAAGTCGGTGGGCGAGGCGATGGCGATCGGGCGCACGTTCGCTCAGGCGTTCGCGAAGGCGCTGCGCTCGCGCGAGCTCGACAAGCCGCCGTGCTTTGAAGGCGTCCCCGACGGGGAGTTGCTCGCCGGGCTGGAGGTCCCCGCGCCGGAGCGCTTCGAGGCGATCCTTGAGCTGTTCCGCCGCGGCGCGGAGATCGAGGGAGTCCACGAGCTCACCGCGATCGACCCGTGGTTTTTGCGCGAGCTGCGCGCGCTCGCCCTGGACCCCGAGGCGCCGTTCGCGGGGCAGCGCACGTTCAAGTCAGTCGACACCTGCGCCGCCGAGTTCCCCGCGCAGACGCCCTACTACTATTCCGGCTGGGAGCGTCCGGCTGCGCCCCTGCTCCCACCGGCCGGCGGTGCTGGAGAGGCGGCCGACGGCGCGGCGAGGCCAGAGGGTGTCCTAGCCGGCGCCCCTGCCCACGAGGTCCGCCGCGGCGAGCGTCCCTCCGTGGTGATCCTCGGCGCCGGCCCCAACCGCATCGGCCAGGGGATCGAGTTCGACTACTGCTGCGTCCACGCCGCGATCACCGTGCGCGAGTCCGGGCGCGACGCGGTGATGATCAACTGCAACCCCGAGACCGTCTCCACCGACTACGACACCTCCGACCGCCTCTACTTCGAGCCGCTCACCTTGGAGGACGTGCTCGGCGTGGTCGAGGTCGAGCGGCCGGAGGGGGTGATCGTGCAGTTCGGCGGCCAGACGCCGTTGAAGCTCGCCGCCGGCCTGCACGCCGCGGGTGTGCCGCTGCTCGGCACGAGCGTCGAGGCGATCGACCTCGCCGAGCACCGCGGGCGCTTCGGCGAGCTGCTCGACCGCCTCGGCTACCGCGCCCCCCCGTACGCCACCGCCTGCACGGTGGGGGAGGCGCTGGACAGGGCCGAGCAGGTCGGCTACCCGCTGCTGGTGCGCCCCTCCTACGTGCTCGGCGGGCGCGCGATGGAGATCGTCTACTCGCGCGAGGGCCTCGCTGACTACCTGCGCCGCGAGTTGGGTGGCGGGCACGCCGGCTCCAGCGCGTCGCCCGCGGGCGATGCGCTGGTGGGCGATGCGCTGGTGGGCGACAGCCACAGCGGGCGCGCCAGCTCCCATGACGCGCCCGCCGGCGACGCTTCGGTCGGCGCGAGCGCGGGCGGGCATCCTCCCCCAAATCCCGATAACCCTTCCCCGGCGCGCGCGACGATCTACCTCGACCGCTTCCTCGAGAACGCCATCGAGCTCGACGTCGATGCGCTGTGCGACGGGGAGGAAGTGTGGATCGGCGGCATCATGCAGCACGTCGAGGAGGCCGGCGTGCACTCCGGCGACTCCGCCTGCGTGCTGCCGCCGCACTCGCTCGGCGAGCAGATGCTCGCGCAGATCCGCGCCGCCACGCGCGAGCTCGCGCTCGCGATCGGCGTCGTGGGGCTCATCAACGTGCAGTACGCGGTGCTTGACGCGCAGCTGTACGTGATCGAGGCCAACCCCCGGGCCTCGCGCACCGTGCCGTTCGTCTCCAAGGCGGTCGGCCTGCCCTTGGCGAAGCTCGCCTGCCGGGTCATGCTCGGTGAGCCGCTCGCCGCGCTCGGGCTGCCGCGCGAGCGCGAAGGGCTAGGCTTCGGCACCCACGTCTCGGTCAAGGAGGCGGTGCTGCCGTTCGACCGCTTCGAGGGCGCCGACGCCGTGCTCGGCCCGGAGATGCGCTCGACGGGCGAGGTGATGGGGATCGCGCGCGACTTCCCCACCGCGTTTGCGAAGGCCCAGGCGGCGGCCGGCTGCCCGCTGCCGCTGCACGGCACGGTGTTCATCTCGGTCACCGACGCCGACAAGGCGGGCGTGTTCGCGATCGCCCAGCTACTGCACGACAACGGCTTTCGCATCCTCGCCACCGGCGGCACCGCCGCCGCGATCGCGCGCATGGGGATCCCCGCGCAGGCGCTCAACAAGGTCTCCGAGGGTGGGTCCCACGTGCTCGACTGGATCGAGCGCGGCGACGTCGACCTGGTCGTCAACACCCCGTCGGGGTCGGGCGCGCGCACCGACGGCTGGCGGATCCGCCGCGCCGCCGTCACCCGCGACATCCCCTGCCTTACCACGCTCGCCGCGGGCGTCTCCGCCGCGCGCGCGATCGCCTCCGCGCGCCACAACGGCCCCGCGCCGGTGCTCTGCCTGCAGGAGCTCCACCGCGGGCGGGAGGCGCCGGCGTCGGGGGAGCAGACGGCGGCGGGGCGCTCCGACTCGCCCGAGCAGTCCGAGCGTCCCGAGGCCGGGGTGGCGTGACGCGCCGCGGGCGGCGGCCGCGGTCGCGAGAGCGCCGCGCATGATCTACTCGGCGCTGTTCGCGCTCCTGCTGCGGTGGATCCCCACCGAACGCGCCCACCAGCTGGCCGCGCTAACGCTGCGGATCGCCGTCCGCGCGCCCGGCGGCGCGGAGCTGCTGCGACGGCTGTGCGCCGCGCGCGACCCGGCGCTGCGCGTCGACGCCCTCGGCCTGCGCTTTCCCAGCCCGCTCGGGGTGGCGGCCGGGGTGGACAAGGACGCCACCTGGTTCGAGGGTCTCGGCCTGCTCGGGTTCGGCTGCGTGGAGGTCGGCACCGTCACCGCCCGCGCCCAGCTTGGCAACCCGCCGCCGCGGCTCTTTCGAATTCTCCGCGACCGTGCGCTGCTCAACCGGATGGGCTTTCCCAACCCCGGCGCACGCGTGGTCGCCGCCCGCCTGCGCGGGCGGGGCGACCGGCGCGGGCGGGGCGACCGGCGCGGTGCCCGGCGCGAGGGTGCCCGGCGCGGTGGCCGGTGGGGTGGCCGTCGGGGTGGCGGGCGCGATGGTGGCCCGATCGTGGGGGTGAACGTCGGCAAGAGCGTGTCGGTGGCGCTCGACGCTGCGGTCGACGACTATCGCGCGTGCGTGCGCGAGCTGGCTGGCGTCTGCGACTACCTGGTGCTCAATGTCAGCTCCCCCAACACGCCGGGGCTCAGGGAGATGCAGGCGGTCGATCGCCTGCGGCCGTTGCTGCGCGCGGTTCAGGATGAGCTGGAGGCGCTTGCCGTACGGGTGCCGCTGCTGGTGAAGGTCGCTCCCGACGCCACCGACGAGGAGCTCATCGCGATCG
>DATMMB010000419.1:0-5856 GCA_035569895.1 Solirubrobacteraceae bacterium
CTGGCGGCCGACCCCGCGCTGCGCACACGTCTCGGCGAGACGGGGCGGCGCGACGTGCAGGCGTATACGTACGACGCCTGGGCGAAGGGCTTTTCGAAGGCGCTCGCGAGCCTCCGCATCTCGCGCGCGTCCCGCTGGGGGCGCTGGTAGCGTGCGTCGCCTGCCCTCCACCGCCACCAAGACTGCTGCTCTGCGATTCGCGCCGGCGCTCGCGGCGGCGCTGGTGCTGTCGTTCGCGCTCGGCGCACCGGTCGCCGTGGGCGCGAGCATGCTCGAACGCGAAGTCACGAAGATCTACGAAGACTGCGGCATCAGCACCGAGCCGACCGGCTTCAGCCAACAGGCGTACAGCCGGGCGATCAGGGAAATGCCGCCGATCCTCGCCGAGTACGACAACTGTCCCGACCTGATCAACAAAGCGCAGCTCGCCGGCGCAAGCGGCCACGGCAACACGGGCGCCGCGGCGGCGGCGGCAGGGACGGGCACGACCGCCGTGGCGCCACCGACGCCCACCGAACAGCGCGTGCTCGAAGGCATCCCGCACGCCGCGGCGCCGTCGGTGCCCGTGGGCAACCAGACGATCCACCCCGGGGTCGTGCGCGTCAACCTCGCCTCGGCGTTCAACACGCTCCCCACCCCGCTGCTCGTGCTGCTCGCCTTCATGCTCGCCTGCGCGGTGCTGGTGGCCGGGCGCATCCTCCGCAACCGTGTCCGCACCCGCCGTCCCGGCAACTGAGGCGGCCTTCGAGGCACCGCGGTGGGCTGCCCGCGTGGCCGGGCTCACGCTCGTCGCGCTCCCCACGCTGCTGGTCGCCGGCGCCCTCTGCCTGATCACATTCCTCGCCGGCGGCGGACTCAACCCCGGCACGCGCACTCCGGTGGAGATCGCGCTGACGCTCACCTGCGGCGTGGGGATCGCTGCGGCGATCCTGCTGGCGCCGGCGGAGCGCCCCGCATATGGGATCTGGTCGATCGCGCTGCTGTTGGCGCTGGCGGCGCTTTCGGCAGTGTCGGTGATCTGGTCAGTCGAACCCGACGGCAGCTGGCAGGACGCCGGACGGCTGTTCGCCTACGCCGCACTGTTCGCGTTCGCAGCGCTGTGGGCGCGCGCGGCGCCGGCGCGCTGGCCGATTCGGGGATGCGAGCGCAGCGAGTGTCCCCCTAATCGGTCGGCGATCCTCGGCGGCGTGCTGCTCGCGGCGGCGGTCGTGTGCGGGTATGCGCTGCTCACCAAGGTGTTCCCCGACGCGATCGGCGTCGAACAGAGCGCCGGCCACGTCTATGCGCGGCTGCAGGCGCCCTACGGCTACTGGAACGCGACCGGGCTGGCGGCCGCGCTGGGGGCGGTCGGCTGCCTGTGGCTGGGCGCCCGCCGCTGCGGGCACGCCCTCTGGAACGCGCTCGCCTACCCGGCGATGGGGCTGCTGCTGGTGACGCTGCTGCTCGCCTACTCGCGCGGCGCGCTGGTGGCGTTCGCGATCGGGGTGACGCTGTGGCTGTGCCTGGTGCCGCTGCGCCTCCGGGGAGCGACGGTGCTGGGCGTCGGCGCGCTCGGCGCGGCGGTCGTGGTCGCGTGGGACTTCTCACAGCATGCGCTCACCACCGAAGACGTGCCGCTGGCCGAACGGGTGAGCGCCGGGCACCAGCTGGGGGTGCTGCTCGCGGCGATGCTCGTGCTGCTCATGCTCGCCGGCGTGGCGATCGGCTTCCTTACCAGCGAGCGTCCGCTCTCGCCGAGGGCGCGCCGGCGCGCGGGGGCGGCGCTGCTGGCGCTCCCGGTGATCGCCGTGATCGCCCTCCTCGGGGCGCTCACGGTCAGCCACCGGGGGCTGTTCGGGAGCGTCTCACACACCGTGAGCACGCTCACCAACCCCAACGCGCCGCTGCCGCACAACGGGCCCGGCCGCTTGACGGCGCTCGGCAGCGTGCGCGCGCGCTACTGGAACGAAGCGCTCGAGATCTTCGGCCACCACCCACTGCTGGGCGCGGGCGCCGAAGGGTATGAAACGGCGCGGCTGCGCTACCGCACGGCGATTGTCGACGTCGGCCAGGCGCACGGCTTCATCGTGCAGACGCTCGCCGACCTCGGCATGATGGGCTTGCTGGCGGTGCTCGCTCTGTTGTGGTCGTGGCTGGCGGCCGCCGGGCGCGCCACCCACCCATTCAACCGGCGGTGGACGAGCTGGCGGGAGCTGCGCGGAGGCGCCCAGCCCGGCTGGCGGGCGCTCCCGGCCACAGACCCCGCCCGCCGCTACGGCGCCGAGCGTGTGGGGCTGCTCACGCTCGTGTGCCTCCTCGCCACGTTCGGCATCCACTCGTTCGTGGACTGGACGTGGTACGTGCCAGGCGTCGCCTGCGCCGCGCTGCTGTGCGCGGGCTGGGTGGTTGGGAGGGGGCCGCTGGCCGAAACGGGGGCGCCGCGTAGCTGGGCGCCGGCCTTGCGCGAGGTGGGCCCGATACGCGGTGGGGTCGCCGCCGCCGTGGTGGTGGGCGCGCTGCTCGCTGCCTGGGCGCAGTGGCAGCCGCAGCGCTCGGCGGACGCCGCCGGCGAAGCCCTGACGCTGGTCGTCGCCGGCAGGCCCGCCGCCGCGCTCGCCGCGGCGCACACCGCGGTGAGCCGCGACCCGCTCTCGGCGAAAGCGCTGTTGACGCTCGCCGCCATACAGGAAGGCACGGGCCAGAGCACCGCCGCGGGCGCCACCTATGCACACGCCGTGCATTTGCAGCCCGCCAACTACCGCACCTGGCAGGCGCTCGGCGAACACGACCTGCACGACGGCCAGCCGCACGCCGCGCTGCAGGCGCTGCGCGCCGCCGTCTACCTCAACCCGGAGGCGGTGGCGCCGCAGGCGCAGATCGCAGACAACGCCGAACTTCTCTCGATTCAGGATGCCTACCTGCAGGCGCTGCGCGACACCGGTAGCGGCGGGGGCACAGCCGCACAGTGATCAGAAGCGCATCCGCCGCGCCGCCGCGAGCAACGTGCGCCGCGCGCCGGGAGGGCCGCCGATCGAGCGCGTCCGCACCAGCTCGAAGCGGAAGTCGTCGAGCAGCGCCGCAAGCGTGCGGCGGGTGTAAAAACGCAGATGGTCGGAGCGAGGGTCGAAGTGCGCGGCGAACGCTCGCCCCGAGACACCCAGCGCCAGGCGGGTGAGCGGGTCGTGCGCGGGGGTGCTCAGCACGAGCGCCCCGCCCGGGCGCAGCACGCGGCGCACCTCCGACAGCACCCCGGCGGTGTCGGCGACGTGCTCGATCGTCTCGCCCGCCCACACCGCGTCGAAGCTCGCGTCCGCCAGCGGCCACTCGCCGTGCGCGGACACGCGCCGCAGATCGAGCCCGAGGCCCGGCTCGCGCTCGCGCGCACGGCGCAGAGGCTCCTCGGCGAGGTCGATCCCCACCGCGCCGCGGTCGGCCCGTGCGAGCGCCGCGGCAAACCAGCCTTCCCCGCAGCCGACATCGAGCACGCGCGCGCCCGGCGGCGCATGATCGAGCAGGAACGCCAATCGTGCCCGCATGTCGGGCGGGCACACACCGGCGGGCACGTCCGCCCACAGGCGCTCGTGGTGGTCCTCATACCTCGACACGGCCCCGGAGCTTGACACTCTAGACCCGCCGCCATCAACAACAATTCGCATCCACCGGCAAGCGCGCTGTCACCGCTACCACTTCTCCCGCAAACCGACTAAGGTGCCGTCGGTGCCGAGAGAGGTGACGCCCCTCCGCCGCGGCGCGAGGGGTCAAGAATGGGAGCACATGTGAGGCTGGCGTTCGACAGCCGCACCGCCGCCGAGGAGCAGGGGGCGGGGTGTTACGCGCGCGATCTGCTGCGAGCGCTGCGCGACACCGCCGGCGAGCACGACGAGATCGTCGAGACCCACCGGCCGCGCGGCGCCGAGCTCTTCCACGCCCCCTGGATGCAGGGCGCGATGCTGCACAGCCCCTGCCCGATGGTGGTCACCCTGCACGACCTCGCCACGCTCCGACGCCCCAGCGAACGGCTGCGCGCGGGCGGCATCCACCTGCGCATGCGCCACCTCGCGCTGCAGCGTGCCTCGCACGTGATCGTCCCCAGCGAGACGGTCGCCCGTGAGGCGGTCGCCGAGCTGGGGCTCGACCGCGAGCGGGTGGCGGTGATCGCGGAGCCCTCCGCGTCGGCCGCGCGGACATGGGAGGACGTGGCGCGCGAGACGTGGGCGGTGTATCGGCAGGCGCTCACGAAGCCCCATCGCCCCTGCGTCACGAGCCCCAAGCGCCGCGTCAATAGGCGCCGCGCCGCGTCAGCACCGCCGGGATGGTCTTCAGCAGAATTGTGATCGGCACGGGAGGGGGGCAGGCCCCCCTCCCGACCTCCCCCGAGCCGGGTCAATAAGCCCCGCGCCGCGTCAACACCGCGGGGATGGTCTTCAGCAGAATTGTGAGGTCGACCGCCAGCGACCAGTGCTCCAGGTAGAGGAAGTCGAGGCGCACGAGGTCGTCGAAGTCGAGTTCCGAGCGACCCGACACCTGCCACAAGCCGGTGATGCCGGGCAGCACCAGATAGCGCTTGCGGTGCCATTCCTCCAGGCGCTCGAAATCGCGCTCGGGCAGCGGCCGCGGGCCGACGAGCGACATCTCGCTGCGCAGCACGTTCACGAGCTGCGGCAGCTCGTCCAGCGAGAAGCGCCGCAGCAGGCGCCCGACGGGCGTAGTGCGGGGGTCGTCGCGGATCTTGAAGAGCGCGCCCGACGCCTCGTTGAGCGCTTCCAGGTCGGCCTGGCGGTGCTCGGAGTCGGCGTACATCGTGCGGAACTTCAGGCACGCGAACGGCCGTTCGCCGATCCCCTGGCGGATCGAGTGGAACAGCGCGGGGCCTTTGGATGTCGTCCGCACCGCCACCCAGATCGCCGCCAGCAGCGGGCTGAGCGCCACCAGCAGGATCGAGGCGCCCACCACGTCGAAGGTGCGCTTCAGCGCGAAGTCGATCCCCTCGAACACCGGCGGCTTCAGCTCGAACAGCGGCACCGACTCGCCCGGCACGAACTCGGCGCGGTGGATCAGGATCTCCATCGTCGAGGGCGCGATCCGCACGCGCACGCCCCTCCGGTGGCAGCGATCGACGAGCTCCACCGCCTCCGCTTGGGGGAAGTCGGGGTCGGCGATGATCACCTCGTCGACCCGCTCGCTCGCGAGCACCGGCTCGAGATCGCGCGGCGCGCCCAGCGCGCGCAGGCCGTTGGCTGGCAGCGCCTGCGGCGAGACGTACCCGACCACCTGCACGCTCGAGTGGGGCGCGGCCGCGAGCGCGTGCGCCACCTCCCTGATGTGCTCACCGGTGCCGACCAGCACCGCCCGACGCTCGTGGCCGGCGGCGCGCAGGACCGCACCGGTGGAGCGCTCGTAGAGCAGGCGCAGCAGCGGGATGTAGAGCAGCGCGAACGCCAGCGAGCCCCAGAAGATGTAGTAGCTGGAGAAGTGTTCGCCGCTCACCAGCGCGAAGATCAGCGCGACGAACGTCACCTGGAAGAGCGCCGCGACGATTCTCGCCATCCCCGGCCGCTGCGCGCGCGCCGCGTACAGCCCCGAGCGGGCGAACAGCAGCGCGGTGAGCAGGTAGGCGAATGCGAGGATGCTGCGCGTCTCCGCATAGGCGCCGTGCACGCTCACTTCGCTCAGCACCGCCGCCTTCAGCACGAGCGCCGTGAAGATCGCGGCCGACAGACCGGCGAAGTCGAGCGCCAGCAGCGCCAGCACGCGCGCCGCGCGCCGGGCCGTCTCGACGTGCAGCAGGAACGAGATCGCCGGCGGGCGCTTGCGGCGCATGTCGCGCTCAGAGGGCGCGCGGCGGACGGTTGCCTCGGAGAGGATCGGGATCTCGCG
>DATMMB010000420.1:0-11922 GCA_035569895.1 Solirubrobacteraceae bacterium
CGGGTGGGCACCGACGCCGCGCCGATCGCGGTGCTGCTCGCCGACGACCATACCGCCGTGCGCCGCGCGCTGCGGCTGCTGCTTGACGCCGAGGAGGACGTCCAGGTGATCGCTGAAGTGAGCGATCTCGCCGACATCGTCGAGCACACCGACGCCGCGCAGCCGCAGGTGGTGGTGCTCGACCTCGACCGCCCGGGCGGCGCGAGCATCCACACGATCGGCCGCCTGCGCCGCAAGACGCCCGCCGCCCAGCTCGTGCTGCTGACGCTCGAGGAGAGCCCGGTGTTCACCCAGCAGGCGCTCGCCGCCGGCGCCGTCGGGATCGTCGCCAAGCACCACTCCGACAGCGAGTTGCCGACCGCGGTGCGGGCTGCCGTGCACGGCGAGCTGTACGTCAGCCCCTCGATCGCCGCGCGGCTTGACGCGCTGCGTGCGACCCAGGCCGAAGATCGGCTCAGCCAGCGCGAGGTCGAGGTGCTGCGGCTGATCGCGCTCGGCTACACGAGCGTCGAAATCGCAGACAAACTTCACCTATCCCCGCGCACCGTCGAGAGTCACCGCGCCCACATCACCGCGAAGCTCGGGCTCTCCACCCGAGCCGAGCTCGTCAGCTACGCGCTCGCGCGGGGCCTGCTCGCCTCTGAGTCGCCCGCCGCCTCCTGAGCGGCCAGCTGCCTCCTGGGCGGCCGCTGCCCGCCTGAGTGCCCCTCCCGGTCACGCCATCTGGGCCAACCACTCCCATTTCTCGGCGCCGGAGGTGCGGTTCGGGCGGCTGCGCCTGTGACTCAGCCGCCGCCCACCCGCTCATCCTCGCGGCGGTAGCCGAGCCGCGCGGAGATGCGATCGGCGGTCGAGATCAGATGGGGCCCGAGCGCGTCGACGAGTTCCTCCATCGCGATCATCGAGCTGTGCGCATTCATCGTGGCGGCCGCCACCACGTCGCTGCCGCTCGAACGCACCGGCGCGGCGATCTCATAGAGGTCGGCGGCGAGCTCCTCGTCGGAGATCGCGAGCGGCTCCTCGCGGACGCGGTCGAGCTCCTGGCGCAGCGCCGTCTTGCTCTTAATCGTGTTGGGACCGTTCTTGGCGAGCTGTAATTCGGCGATCCGCTCGCGCTGGTCCTGGGCGGGCAGGTGGGCGAGCAGCAGCTTGCCGGCGGCGGTGCAGTGCAACGGCAGGCGCGAGCCCGGCGCCAGCCCCAGGTCGATCAACCGCTGTCCGCGGCGGTTGCCGCGCAGCCAGTCGACGAGCAGCAGCTCGGGGCCGTCGACGATCGCCAGCCCCACCGTGAACCCGGTGCGCGAGCGCAGCTCCTCCAGGTAGGGGTGGGCGTGCTCATAGAGGCTCATCCCGTTCATCGCCGAGATTCCCAGATCGGTGACGCGCAGCGTCAGCCGGTACTTGCGTTTGACGCCCTGCTCCAGATAGCCGAGACGGGTGAGCGTGATCACGTAGCGGTGCGTGGTCGAGCGGCTCATGCCGAGCTCGTCGGCGAGGTCGGCGATGCCTAGCACCGGACGGTCGGGCGTGAAGCAGCCGAGAATCGCCAAACCGCGCTCCAGCGACTGCGAGAAGCGCGGCTCCTGCAGCGTCGGGATCGCCGGCGCCCACTCGTCGGCCGCCACCGGCGGATTTGCTCCAACTCTAGGCATCGCCACTGCTCCCCTCCGTCACGGCCGGCTCCCCGCCCGGCCTGCACCTCACTGCGCGTGTCCGCATCCTGCAGCCAGCACCACTCGCTACGAAACGCATCTTGCCTCCGTCGGAATAGACTCGCGTTTTCCAATAATCCTTCACGACGATCATGCCTTCTCACCATTGGCATCGCCAGCAATCCGTTCCAATCGGAACGGATATGTTCCAATTGGAACGGGTGGCGCACAGGGAGATGCTCTGCGCCGTCACCCGGCGGTTGCGTCCCGCCGCCGGTGGCGACCGACGCCGTGTCGCGCTCACGCACGGCCCGCCGACGGCGACTCACGCACGTGTCGCGCTCACGTGCGTGCCGCCGACAACGACTCACGCCATGTCGCGCTCACGTGCGGCGGGCCTTCGCATCGTCCCGCCGCACGTGCCACCGTTGCGCGCCGGTGCAGGCGACCGTGTGCGGCAACTCACGCCGCCGCACGTGCCACTACGCCTGCCGGTTCAGGCGACCGTGTGCAGCAGCTCACGCTCCGCGCGGAGCCGGCGACGCCGCGTACGCCGTCGCAGCACCACTCGCGAGCCCGCGTGGGGCACCAACACCGCGCTGCGCCACCGCTCCCGCTCGACGGCGGCGCCCGCCGGCTCCACCGTGCACCGCGAGAGCGCCGCGCGCAGCACCAGCTGCATCTCCAGCAGTGCGAAATGACGTCCCAGACAGCTCTTCGGCCCCGCGCCCCACGGCAGCCACGTGCGCGACTGGCGAGTACCGCCCATGAAGCGGTCGGGGTTGAAGGCCTGCGGGTTGGGGTACAGCTCGGGGTCGTGGTGCATCAGGTAGGTGCAGCCGAGCAGGCGTGCCGGCGGACGGTAGGTCACGCCGCCGATCGCCACCGGCTTGATCACCGCCCGCGGAATGATGAACAGGAACGCGGGTCGGTGGCGCAGCGTCTCGTTGATCATTGCGATCAAATACTCCTGCTCCTCGCCACCGTCGATCTCCTCCAGCAGCCGATCCTGCACGGGCCGGTTGTGAGCCAGCAACTGGAACGCCCAGGCGAGCTCCGCGGTGGTCGTCTCGTGCCCCGCCAGAATCATCGACATCAGGTTGTCGCGCACCTGCGCGTCGCTCATCGTTGAGTCGTCGGGGTTGGGCGCGGCGATCAGCATGTCCAGCAGATCGGCTTGCTGTTCCGGCCGCGAGCGGCGCCGGCGGATGAGCGCGAAGATCCGCTCGTCCACATCGCCGCTGTGCTGCACAAACCGCCGCCACGTCGCGCGCCAGCCCGGCAGGTGACGCAGTTGCGGCTCCTGCAAGACAAAGCTCGCCGTCACCGACAGCGAGGCGAGCAGCCGCTCGGTGAGGTCGTCCAGCAAGCGCTCGTCCTCGCCCGCGAGCACTGTCTGCAGGATCACCCGCAGCGTCAGCGAGCGCAAGCGTGGGTGTAGCGCGAAGGCCGTGTCGAGCGGCCATGACGCAACCTCCCGTGTGATCATGTCCTGCGCCAGCGCGACGTGGTCTTCGGCCATCTTGCGATGGAATGCCGGCATGATCGCGCTGCGTCCATACTTGTGATCGTCTTCCTCGCACAACATGAACGAATGCTCGCCGATTAACGGCGCGATCACCGACGATCCCTCCCCGCCGTGCAGGTCGGTGGGAGCTGTGCCCATCAGCTCGCGAAGCTCGTCTGGGTCAGACAGAAACACCAGTGGCGGCATGTCGATCGGGTAAACGGTGAAGCGCTTGCCGTAGCGTGCCCGACACCATTCGAGGTAGGCGATCGGCCACCACCGGCATGCCAGTGTCTGCAGCGCCGCGGGCAACGGCGCGGCGGGTGGGAGGTCGCGTCGCAAACGCGCAAGTGGCGAGGCTGTGTCGGTGAATAGCATTTTGTCTCCTTTGGTTGGTTAGTTGCTGCGCTGGGCATAGGCCGTCCGCCATAGCCGCAGGATCGGAAGCAGCAGGCGCGTCAGCGAGCCGCCCGCCTGAACAAAGCTGTCGGTGGTGGCGCGCATCGTCGCTGTGTGCGCGCTGTTCTTCGATAGGTACATCGCGATCATGCAGGCGACGATCACCGTGTGTCGCTCACCGTCCTCCAACGCGCGCGCCTCCGCAAAGCAGCGTGAGAGCAGCTCGCGTATGCGGGTTGCAGCGGCGTGAGGTGTGCCGTAATGCGCCACATAGCTGTGATCGCCATTGACGAGGTCTTCGGCTTGGTCGACGTAGCTGTCGAGCATCGTGGTGGCGGCGGAGATCCACGGGAAATAGGCCCCGCGGGCGCGCTTGGCGCCGGCCTCGTTGTGTTGCCGTTCGGCGGCGAGGGCGAGCAGCGCGTGAATTGTGAGTGACGCGCTCGCTGCGCCACTAAGCTCAAACCAGCTCGTCTCGGATGTGCCGGGAAACTCGGCGGCAGCCCAGCTGCGCAGATTCACGTCGCGGCTCACGGGGTCGAGATCGTGATTGATGGCAAGCGCCTGCGCACGTGCGGCCTCGCACACCAGTAGGGGCCGCAAAGCCCAGTATGAGGGCAGCGCACGACAATTTTCGCGGCACACCTCGACTAGCGTTTGCAGATAGCCGCCATCGCGCCGCCACGGGTGATGCGCGTAATAGTCGGAAATCGGCCGGGTGACATCGAGCGCGTCGATCAACGCCAGGTGAAGCTGCCGGCCGTTGCGCTGTCCGGCGGCCGCGCCACGCTCGTTCACACAATCGAGGAAGTCCCAGATGATCTCATAAGCCACGAGCACACGCAGCAGCTGCGGATTGCGCGAGCGGGGGACGGTCCACAGCAGCGCCGCGCCGTCTGTGTGTCCGCGCTTGCGGGTAAGCGAGCTCAGCGCGTCCTCGCGTAAGGGCGCGTCGGGGATCTCACTCGCCGTCGCCCGCCAGCGGCGGACCTCGCGCGCGACGGCGGGGAGTCCCCAGATCAGCTCGCGTGCGGTGGCCGCGGCAAGCGCCTGCAGTTGCCGTGGCGAAAGCGGCGCCGCGTCGGCTGTGTGCCGACGAGTTCTGGGGAAGCCTCGATCAAAATGCCGGGTTGGCTGTCCTCGGGGGCACACGCACTACGAGGTATCCAGGTAGAGCAACCACGGCGACCGCCACGGTGCTGAGCAGGGCAAAGCTCGAGACCGCCGCGATTGGTTCGACAGCGAAGACGATCGGGAAGCCGGTAACACTCGCAAGAAAGTGACTCCCCAGCAACTGTGCGTAGAGGCCGAAGACGGCTCCGATCGAGCACCCGGCCGCGAGCAGCACCGCGCTTTCACACAGCAGCCATCGCCACAGCACGCTCCTGCGATAGCCCTGGCACTTGATGAAAGCGACAAGGTCACGGCGCTGCCAGATCATCGAGCACATCGCCCCAGCCACCGCTAGCACCGCGGCGATCAGCACCAGCAACCTGATCTGTGTAAGCCGTGAAAGACCCTGGTTAGCAAGGGCATAATGGCGTCGCTCTCGTTCGGCCGCGGTTTCCACCACGAGACCCGTTTCCGGTCCCAGGCTGCGCTGCAGCTCGCGACGCACGGTGGCGGGAGCGACCCCGCCGCGCGTCTGCACCACGTACGCGCTTGGCTGATCGCTTGACCAGGCGAGCGCGTACTCGTGTGCGTTCATGATGATCGCGCCCGGCGGCCAACCGAGATTGGAGATCAGCGCGGCTAGGCGCATGCGCGTCGGTCGCGGCGAGGGCAGCGTGAAGTACTGGCCGATGTGAAGATGCTCCTGCGCGGCCAGCGCTTGCGAGAGCGCCGCCCACGCACCGTGACGAAGCTCGGCGGTTGCCCGTTGGAGATCGCCGCCCACCAGTTGGCTGGCGGGGATGGGGTGAACGGCGGTGCTCGGCGGCGCCAGCACCCAGAGCCGTCGGTTTCCCCAATTCAAAAACCCGCCGCGGTAGAGCCCGAGCGTGCCTACGCCCGGCAGGCGCGCCAGCGACGCCGAATCGACGTCTGTGAAGGGCGTTGTGGCAAAGGCGTTGGAAGTGCCGCCAGGGGTGACCCAGACGTCAGCGCTGTCGTCGAGCTGGCGCGCGGAGGACTCGAGGCCGTGCTCGAGGTTGGACTGGGTGCCCTGGAACTCCACAGTCCCGAAAACCGCGACCGCGGCGGTCGCCGCGATCGCCAGCGAGCGCACACGTGTCTTGTGCGTTTGCAACTCGGTCACGGCAAGCACGCTCGCGGCGCCGTCGAGCGCGCGTTGCGTGTGGTCGAAGAGTGTCACCAGCCCGTCGAACAGCGGCGGCAACAGGCACACCAACGCAAGCACGAGCGCCACGATTCCGATGAAGCCGCTCTGCGGACGCAGCACAAGGATCAGGGTCGTCACGAGCAGGCACACCACGCCCGTCGCCAAGCGGGCGCGGATCCAGCGCTTGTGCGGGGTTGGCGCACCGCCCGCCAACGGCTGGGCGAGGATGTCGCGCAGCGGCCACAGCACGCCGGCGATCGCGGCAGCCAGGCCGGCGGCGACCGCCAGCGCCACGCTATGCCACGTCACGATGCGCTCATTGCCCACCGGGAAGGCGAATGAGAGGTAGCCGGGCGTTACATGAAAGACCGCGATCGACAGCAGCTCGCCCAGCGCCAACCCGAGCACGCAAGCGAGCGCGCCCAGCACCAGCGCGTCGAACAGCAGGATCTGGACGGTCATCAGCCGGGTGGCCCCCTGCGGGCGGATGTCAGCGATCAGCTTGCGCCGCGAGGGCACCGTGACCAGCATCGCGTTGAGCGCGAACATGAAGCCCACCAATGCGCTGATCACCGAGAACAGCGTCTCGCTCTGACTCTCCGGCCCTACCGCGACGTTGAAGAGCGTGGAGTCGAAGTTGCTCGGCTCGACCGTGACGGGGGCCACGCTCGCAAGCCGCTGCAGACTCGCCCGCACGGCGGCCTCCCGGCCCGGTGCCGACTGCACGAAGATCCTCGTGATCCGGCCCGCCATGCTTGCCAGGCTCTGCGCGTAGTGGACGGGCGCGAGCGCGACCGGGCTGTGGACGAGGCCGCCGACGTCGGCTTCGCCGAGCGTGGCGCCCAGCAGCGTTTGCACGATGCGAGCCCCGATCTGGATCTTGACCGTTTGCAGCGGGCCCACGCCGATTTCTTCCGCAAGCGGAGCAGGCAGCGCGATCGCTCGCTGTGCGGCGAGCTGCGACGCGGAAAAGCGCTGCAACAGCGTGCCGGTGAAACGCGCAAACCGCGGATCGGTACCGATCAGATCAACCGGCCGCTGCCGACCCGCCGCTCCGATCACGTTGGCCTGCTGCTCGAGCACCGGCAGCGCGAGCTGCACCCCGGGCAGATGGTTGACCTCGTTCAACAGCCGTTCGCTGAAGCCGTCCGGTCCGCGGGCTTCGAGTTGCAGCTGGGTGCGGCCGACGATCTGGTTGGTGAGCTGCGACACCGACTGGCTGAGACTGGTGCTCGCCACCTGCGAGGCGAACAGCAGCGCCACGCCGACCGCGATGCCGGTGATCGCGAAGCACTCCTGCACCAGCACCGACCGTGCACGCAGACGCGCGCGGTACAGCCACAGGATGTCCACGAGGCTCATGCGCGCGAGCATCACGGCGGCTCTTCCAGTGAGGAGGCGGGCACGAGCACGTGCTCGGGGCGGTACTCGCCGATACGCCCGTCGCGCAGTTCGTGCACCTGGTCGGCGAACATCGCTGCCTGCGGGTCGTGCGTGGCGAGCACCAGGGTCATGCCGCGCTCGACGCACAGCCCGCGCAGCAGCGACAACACGTCGCGGGTGCGCTGTGTGTCGAGTGTGCCGGTGGGCTCGTCGGCGAGCACGAGCTTCGGATCGGTGGCGAGCGCCATCGCGATCAGCACCCGCTGGCGCTCGCCCATCGACAGCTGCTCGGTGCGGTGCATCATCCGTTCGCCCAGCCCCAGCCGGTCGAGCAGCGGTTCGATCGTGTCCCGCGCGCGGCGCTTGTTGGTGAGCCACAGCTTCAGCGATGCGTTCTCGATCGCGCGCGCGCCTGGAATCAGGTTGTGGGGCTGGCCGATGATCCCCAGCCGCCGCAGCCGGTACTCCTCGGCCTCGCGCTGGGACATTGCGAGCACGTCGCGGCCGTCCACTAGAACGCATCCGCTATCGGCGGGCATCAATCCCGCGATCAGCTCCAGCAGCGTCGTCTTGCCCGAGCCGCTCGGGCCGTAGAGCGCGACGAACTCGCCCGCGGCCACCGACATGCAGACGCCGTCCACGGCGCGGATCGGCTCCCCTTCCCCCACGCGGTAGTGCTTGACGAGATCCCGAAGCTCCAGCACCGGCTGAGACACTAGTCTACTAGCCGCCGGCGCGGCGCGAGCTCTGGCCCTGATGAACGCCGCCGGGAAAGTCGATCACGTCGGCCAGCTCGCTGCCCTGCTCGGCGAGCAGGCTGAGGCGCCCGCGCTCCAGCGAGCACACACGGTCGGCGATCAGCGCCGGCTCGAGGTCGCTGCAGCTCATCAGCACCCCGCACCCAAGCCCTCGCACTAGCGTAAGCAGCAGCTCGCCCGCTTCATGCGTGCGGCTCATACCGAAGCCGTCCAACATGTCGTCCATCACCAACAGCCGCGGCGAGCTCGCGATTCCGCGCGCGAGTCCCACCAAGAGTCGCTCCCAATTGGAAAGCTCCTCCCAGCGTTGGCCCGCGCAGCCACTGGCGCCCACCTGTTCGAGCGCTTCCATGGCCAGATCGCGCGCCCGGCGCGGTCCGCGCCCGCGTCCGATCGCAAGCGGCAGCCCCACGTAGTCGATCACCCTGAATCTAACCCCCGGGCCCTCGCGGTGGGCCCAGGCGATTTCCCCACCCAGCAACCGTGCGCGTGCGACCTCCGAGGTGCGCGTCAAATCGAGGTCTCCCAGCCACACCTCGCCCCTGTCCGGAGGTTCGATCCCAGCCGCGATCTTCAACAGCGTGGTCTTGCCCTCCTCGCGCGAGCCGACGATCGCCGCGATCGTCCCGGGGTGGACCTCGAGCAACACGTCCGATAGCACGCGCAGGGTGTGCTCGCCCCGCGCGTACTCCTTGCACACCCCGCGCAGCGCCAGCAGCTCAGCCATCGCCGCCGCTCGGCTCCTCGCCCTCGTCGATCGTGTCTTCGAGCTCATGGCGCAGGCGCCGCAGACGGCGGGCGCGCATACCCCACAGCATCGCCTCGTCGGTCATCAGTGCGCGCCGCACTCGGCCGCCGAGGGCGTTGCCGGGCGGTTGGGGCTGATCGCGGCCGGCCGCTCGCCCCTGCTCGCGCGCCGGACCGAGCCGCTTCAGCTGCCACGCGACGTTCAGGCGCGAGCTGGCGGCGGCGAACTCGCGTGCGCACGCCTCCTCCTCCTCGCGGATCGCGGCGATCAGATCGGGCACATCCTCCTCGGCGGCAAGCTCAAGTTTGGCGTGCACGGCGTCGCGTAACGCCACCGGTGCCGCCGAGGAGGCGCGCAGCCAGTCGCGGAACTCTTCAGCGCCTGCGTCGGTGGCCTCGTAGCGGTCGAGCGCGCGCTCGGCGCCGCGGGTGACCATCTGCACGAGACCCTGCTTTTCGAGGCTGGTGAGACTGTTGTGCGCCACCGACCGCGACCACTGCCCATGGGGAAAGCGCTCGATCAAGCGCGTGCCCACGCCGTTGACCGTGTCGGTCCTCTGAACGATCAGCCCGAGGATCGCCACGCTGGCGGTCAGATCGCCTTTACGGGGTGGAGCCATTGCTGTGGATCGTATTCGAAATCCGAACGGAAAGCACGTACCCTGAATGATTCCAACCTACCGGACAAACGTCGACAGTTGTCTTCTCACCATATATGTGTCTCAAATGCAGGCGATTCACCGAGGCCACCCCTAGTCGGAAACATTTTGAACAAACTCCCACGGCGGCATCATCGATCGGCACGCGCTGGCCTCGGGAACTCGATGATCTCGGCCTCGGTGACCGCCTGCTCGGAAAGCACGCTGAGCCGCCCTCGCTCCAGCGACCACACGCGATCGGCGATCAACGCCGGCTCGAGGTCGGCGCAACTCATCAGCACGCCACAGTTCAGCTCATTCGCGAGCGCCAGCAACAGCTCGCCGGTTTCGCGGGCCCAGCGCATGCTGAGACCATCTGTGACGCTGTCGGCCACCAGCAGCCGCGGCTCGCACACGAGGCCCCGGGCGAGACCCACCAGCACCCGCTCCCAGTCGGACAGCTCCTCCCAGCGCTGACGCGCGCAGCGCGCCGCCCCAACACGCTCGAGCGCGGCGAGCGCGCGGCCGCGCGCCTCGCGCCGGCCGTTTCCACGGCCCAGCACGAGCGGCAGGCCGATGTAGTCGAGCACCTCCAGTTGTACCCCCGGGCCCTCGCGATCGATCCATGCGATCTCGGCTCCCAGCAGCCTGGCACGGCGTTCGTGGGTGAGCGACGCGAGATCGAGCGTGCCGAGCCGCACCTCGCCAGCGTCGGGCAACTCGATGCCGGCGGCGATCTTCAGCAGCGTGGTCTTGCCTTCGGCGCGCGCCCCCACCACCGTGCCGAGCTCTCCCCGGGCGAGCTCCAAGGAGGCGTTCTCCAGTACCCGCAGCCGCCGCGCCCCCCGGCGGTAGCTCTTGCTCACCCCTTGCACGGCCAGCAGCTCGCCCATCCCGTCCCGAAGCATGACGCATCGCGGCGTCTGCGTCCAACACCTTGCAAATCAAGGTATGCGCACCACGCGCCAACGCGCCGTGCGGTCTGGGCGCTCGAACACGCGAGTAGAGCGATCAGGCGGCGACCGCTTGCCTCGTTGCGCCGGTGGGCAGCGACGGCCGCCCGTCGATCTGGTACGGCACAAGGGCGGCGAGCAGCCCAAGCGCAGCGGCCGCTTCGGGCTCAGCGCGCTGGCATATCTCCTCCATTAGCATCCCCGTGTCCGGACGTTGAGGTGCAGGCCATGACACGAACACGCGCGCGCCCCACCACAGCAGCGATAGCCGCGATCATCGCGATCGCCGCGGCCCTCCTGCTCGCCCCACTGCCCCCGAGCACCGCGACCGCGACCGCGACCCCCTCCCTGCACGTGCCTCGCGACGTCACGGTCGGCCACCTCGTGACTCTGGTAGTGCGCGACTACCGCCCCGGCTCGCGCGTCACCTTCGCCGCGCAGGCGGCCGCGTTTCGGGGCAGCAACACGGGCGCCGTGCGCCTCGGCCGTGAAAGCTACCGGATGCCCGCGAGCGGCACGCTGCGCGTCCGTGTGCGCTGGCCGGAGGGCTTCTACGTCGGCTGCACGGCGGTGGGCTGCCCCGGCCCTCCGACCTCGTGGCCGAACGGGGAACGAGCCGACGTGTCGGCCAGCGACGTGACCGGCGGGCAGTACGCCGAAGCGCAGACGATGGTCGATCGCTGAGCTGGACGGTGCGGTGCGCGGGGAAGGGCAGCCGGGGTGGGGGTACGGGCGTTGTGTCGGGGAGATCGTCCGCGCGAGCGACCGTGAGGTCGGGCGCCCGGCGTGCGGCGCGTGGCGCGTCACCGTACCGGCCATCAAAGCGTTCCTGCCATCGACGACTGTGAGCTTCGGCCTGCTCGTACTCGGAGCGAAGCCGCAGGCCATGGCTGCTCAATTGCGCAGCCTTCGCGGAATCCTCGGCCCACTCGTCCGCTGATAGCAGCGAGTCGGCGGCTTCTTGTGTTGCGTATAGCACCCAGCATTCTAGGCTCCAGGTACCACGTCGATCACCTGCGCCGCCCGCACCTCACCAACGGTGCGCATGCGGTTGGACATCGGCCCCAAGGGGCGGGTTGAGGGCGGCCAAGACCTTCAGGAACGCATCAACGCGCTGCTTATGGATGAGGACCTGGGCATCTTTGTTGCCACACGGCAACTCGCGCTCCTCGGCAACGGCCATGAACTGCCATGGCGTGAGACCGCGATAAAGGTCGTAGATGTTCGGGAGGCCGGCATCAAAGACCTCGTTGCAAACTCCGCCGCAGGCTAGGCGTTCGCCAAGTCGCTAAGCGCGTGTCGCACAAGCGGCATTTACGGACAGGGTAGACCTACCTTGGCAACTTGCGCAGTTCCTCACGGCTGATCTCCGCGTCCTTCAACAGACGCGACAGTGTCCCGATGGACATCACCCGACGGGCCACTGGCACACTCAGAGCTCGGTGCGTGTAGAGGGCGACTGCCGCTCGATAGTTGCCGCCGGTGGCGTCCAGGAACGGTCGGAAGCGAGGCTCGGAGATCCAAGCGCTGGCCTGCTGGGCGTCCATCTGCGGTGCTAGTGTCCTGAGTCGTTAGTTCGTCTGCTGTTTCTGGTAGTGTTTGGG
>DATMMB010000421.1:0-9466 GCA_035569895.1 Solirubrobacteraceae bacterium
GCGGATCTCCAAGACCAACTCCCCACCGCTCACCGCCCGGCCCTCGTGAGACGCACGGCGAAGACCATCACGGCGCTCGTGCCGAGGATCAACAGCGCGGTGATCGCGGCGACCACCGGTTCCAGGCCGAAGCGCACCGAGTCGAAGATCGCGCGCGGCAGCGTTTCCTGGCCGGCGCCGCCGAGGAACACGACGAACACCGACTCGTCGAAGCTCGTCATGAACGCGAGCACCGCGCCGGCGAGGATCGCGGGAGCGAGCAGCGGCAGGGTGATGCCGAGCCACGCGCGCGCGCGGCTGGCGCCCGTGACCATCGCCGCCAGCTCGAGCTCTTCGGGGAGGCGGCTGAGCGCGGGGGAGCACACCAACAGCATCACGGGGATCGCGAGCGTCGAGTCGGCGAGCACCAGCCCGAGGTAGGTGCCGAGCAGGCCGACCTGCGCGAACACCCCGTACATCGCCACCGCGTAGGCCGACACCGGCAGCACCAGGCCGGTCAGCCCGCCAAGCTGCAGCGCGTTACGGCCGGGCAGGCGCGAGCGGTGAAACACGAACAGCGCCGGCACCACCACCGCGCTCGACAGCAGCGCCACGGGCAACGCGATCTCGAGCGACAGCAGCAGCGCCGAGCCCCACCGCGGGTCTTCGAAGAGCGCCTGGTACTGGCGCCACCCCCAAACGTGCGGCGGGAACGCGAAGAAGCGTTCGTCGGAGAACGACAGCGCCACGGTCATCGCGGGCGGGAGCAGCATCACGAACGCAATCAGCGCCGTGGCGCCCGCGCCAAGCGCGCGCGTGGCGGGGTCGCTCGCCGGGCGCGCCCCGACCCCGACGCCACCGCGGCGGGCAACCGTGCGCGGTGCTCGAGCGACGGAGGACGGGCCGCCGGGCGGAAGGGTCGAGCGGCCGGTCCTCATCACCCCACCGCCCGCGCCAGCCGCCCGCGGCCGACGAGCACGAGCGCCGCGGCGAGCACGGCGAGCGCCGCCACGAGCAGGACCACCGCGGCGGCGCTGGCCACCGGGAAGTCGAAGAACGTGAAGATGTAATCGCCGATGAAGCTCGCGATGAACGGCGTCTGCGCGCCGCCGAGCAGCACCGGGGTGATGTAGAAGCCGAGCGAGATCGCGAACACGAGCGCCGCGGCCGCTACGATCCCCGGCAGCGCGAGCGGCAGCAAAACGGTGCGCACGGCGTACAGCCGCGAGGCGCCCATCCCGCGCGCCGCGGCCAGCAGCGTCTCGTCGACCGTGAGGAACACCCCGTAGAGCGTGAGCGCGGCGTAGGGGAGCATCGTGTACACCATCCCGATCGCGACCGCGGTGGAGGTGTAGAGGATCGACACCGACCCCAGCCCCAGCGTCTGTGAGAGCTGGTTGAGCGGTCCTTCCGCGGACAGGAGCAGGACGATCGAGTAGTTCTTGACGACGGTGCCCATCCAGAAGGGCACGAGCACCGCCAGCCACAGCACGGCCTTCACAGTGGCGGAGCGGGCGGTGCGGATGTACCAGGCGAGCAGCCCGCCGAGCGCGATCGCAGCGAGGGTCACGAGCGCAGCGGCAACGAACGTCGTGGCCAGCGAGCGCCGCCCGGCGGAGCTTTCGAAGACGGCCGCGTAGTTGCCGAGACCCGAGCCGGTGGTGAGCGAGTCGACCGTGAGTTTCACAAGCGGATAAAGCACCAACCCGCCAAGCACGAGCAGCAGCGGCGCCGCCAGCACGAGCGCCCAGCGATTGCCGAGCACCGGCCGCCAGGCGGCGCCGCTGTTCACTGCTCAACCGCGCAGGAAGTTCTCGTACGCGGTATTGAGCTCGGTGCCGTGCTGTGCATACCAGGAGAAGTTTGGCACCGCCAGCTGGTTGTAGTTGACGGGGTTGTCGGCGAGCTGGACGGCGAACGACTTCGGGATGTAGTCGAGCGCCAGCGGGTTGGGCACGGAGACGTGGACTTCCTGGGCCCACCGCGCCTGGTTCTTGGGATGGCTGGCGATCCAGCTGAGCAGTTTGAACGCGGTCTGCTCGTGCGGTGCGCCCGCCAAGACCGTCCAGAAGCTCGGTTCGTAGACACCCTGGGCCCACACGATCTTCACCTTCACCCCCTCGGCGGCCAGTTCGTAGGCGCGGTTGCTCCACATGATTCCCATGTCGACCTGGCCGGAGCGCATCGCCTGCACCTGCTGTTCGCCGGATTGCCAGAAGACCTTGATCGCGGGCTTGAGGCCTTCGAGTGTCTTGATCACCGCCTTCACGTCGACGGGAGTGGCGGCGGTTTGCGAGATCGGCATCCCCGCCGCCACCTCGGCCTCGGTCGCCTCCTCGATCGGTTCGATGCCGCCGAACATGCGCGGCTGGGGGAACGCCTTCGTGTTGAAGAACTGCGTGGTGTTGGCGGGGCAGGTGGTCATCTTCGCGGTGTTGCACACGATCACGTAGCCGAGGTTGGCGTGCGCGAAGCCCCACGGGGTCACGTACTTGGGGGTCAATTCGCGTTCCAGCTCAGCCTTCATCGCAGCCGGCAGCGGCGCGAGGTCGTGTGCGGCGGCGAGCGCGTAGGCGGCGCCTCCGCCGACCGAGTCAAGCCCATCCCATTCGATCTTCTTCGCCTTGTTCTGCGCTTCCACGCGCGCCTGCTGCTCACCCGGCGCGTCGACGAAGCGGGCGCCGGTTTTGGTTTCCGCGCCGAACGGCGTCAGGTAGGACTTCTGGGTGGCTTCGTCGATCGGCGCCCCCCAATCCCCGATCGTGAGCGTGGTCTTGCTGGAACTGCTCCCGCACGCTGCCACGCCGAGCGCGGCGAGCAGCGCGAGGGTTGCGCAGAGCACGCCGCGCGCCCGCGCGCCGCTGGGCGCTGCTGGGGGGCGTCCTCGAAGTCTGCAAAACCTGTCCATCTCCATCCCCTTCCCTTCCCTTTATTGGGGGTCCACCAGTCCAGCCGCAGGCTCAGCGGAACACCGCGTCCAACGTGTCCCGCTGAAACGCCGGCCGCGAATCGAGCACCCGATGGCCTATGACTGTGAGCACTGCCTGTGCGGCGTAGCGGGCCGTCCGGCCCCCGCCCACGTCGTACTGGGGAATCATCTCACAGACATCGAACGCTCCCACACTGCCAAACTGGCCCACGACGGCGAGCGCCTCCAGCACCTCCCCGGCGGTGAGGCCGTCGAGCGCGATCGAGTGGGTGCCGGGCGCGTAGGCGCCGTCGGTGGCGTCGATGTCAAACGTCACGTACAGGTGGGTGACCCCCTCGGAGGCGAGCTCGAGCGCCTCGCGGATCGTCGCCTGCACGCCGCGGCGGCGGATTGAGGCGACGGTATAGGCGGCGAAGCCGCGCTCGCGGCACAGCTCAAGCGCTGCGGGCTCGAGCAGGAGAGAGCCGTTGCGAGAGCCGTTGAGGCCCCACCACACCATTCGGCCGACGGCCTCGTGCTCGGCGATGCGCCGCGCGAACGTGCCGTGGTTGTAGCGGCCCATGTCCTTGAACTCGTCCCACAGGTCGAAGTGGGCGTCGATGTTGAGGAACCCCACCCGAGCGTCCGGTTCGCGCGCGCGGACGCCGCGCACGAAGCCCACGAACGAGGGGTAGGGCACGAAATGATCGCCGCCGAGCACCACGGGCAGCGCGCCGCGCTCCACGATCGCCGCGACGGGCGCGGCGATCGCCTCGATCTGGGCGCGTACGTCGCCCTGGTGCAGGCGCACGTCCCCCACGTCGAACAGGCGCGGGTGCTCGGGCACGGTCCACACGCTGCCGTCGCCCACGTCCACGTAGCCGACGGGCTCGAGCTGCTGGCCGAAGTAGCCGGCCAGGAACAGAGACGCCTCGCGGATCGCGCGCGGTGCGTAGCGCTGGCCGTTGCGCCCGAGCGTCCAGGAGTCCAGGGGCGCGCCGAGCACTGCGACTGAGCCGGACGGGAGCTCCGCGGGGGTGGCCGCGGGCGCGCGGTAGAAGGTGGTGGGACCGGCGTACCAGTGCACGGTGTCGCGCTGAGGGGCGGCGGACATACCCGCAAGGTAGACGACGGAGCGGCGGGCAGGGTTTGGGATCGTCCACGTGGGTGGATGCTTCGGAGCGGGTGAGCACGCGGCTGGCCTCCATGCCAGCCGGCCACTGTGTGCGGCTTCGATCTCGGCGAGCCCTCAGCGCTCCACGACCGTACGCGACTGCTCGCGCATGAACTGCGGCAGGTAGTAGGGGCCGAGCCCGCCCTTGCCGGTGTGGCCGGACGCCTTCCAGCCGCAGAAGGACTGCGCGCGCGGCCACGCCCCGGTGGTCGCTCCCGCGCGGCGGTTGACATACAGCACGCCGGCCTGCAGCTCGTCGAGGAAGCGCTCGACCTCGTCGGGGTCGTCGCTGAAGATGCCGGCGGTGAGGCCGTAGTCGGCGGCGTTGGCCTCGGCGATCGCCTCCTCTGGCGTGGCGACCCGTGTGACCGTCAGGAACGGAAGGAACAGCTCCTCGCGTGTCAGAGGATGCCCAAGCGGCAGGCCCGCGACGACGGTGGGCTCGACGTACCATCCCTCCTCGCGGGGGCGCCCGCCGCCAAGCGCGACGCGCCCGTCGCGGCGAGCGCGCGCAACCGACTCCTCGAAGCGGCGCAGCGCGCCGGCGTTGACGAGCGGGCCAAGGAACGTGTCGCGCTCGGAGGGATCCCCCACCGGCAGCGTGGCGGCGAACGCGCAGAGGCGCGCGAGCAGCTCGTCGTGGACGGCATCGAGCACGATCGCGCGCGAGCAGGCGCTGCACTTCTGCCCCGAGAGCCCAAAGGCAGCCCGCGCGATCCCCTCAGCGGCGGCGTCGAGGTCGGCGGCGGCGGTGACGATCGCCGGGTTCTTGCCGCCCATCTCGGTGAGCGCCGGGCGCGCGTAGGAGCCTTCCTGCATCCGGCGCGCGATCTCGCGCCCGACCTCGGCGGAGCCGGTGAAGGCGAGCCCGTCGACCGCGGAGGCCACCAGCGCGCGGCCGGTGGCGGGGCCGCCGTGCACGAGGTTGAACACCCCCGCGGGCAACTCGCCGGCGAGCAACGCTTCGGCGAGCAACGCACCCGTCCAGGGCGTCTCCTCGGAGGGCTTGACGACGACGGTGTTGCCGGCGAGCAGCGCGGCGGACGCCATCCCCGCGGTGAGCGCCAGAGGGAAGTTGAAGGGCGCGATCACCCCGAACACGCCGTACGGCCGCAGCAGCTCGGTGCCGCGCTCACCGGGCGTGAAGCTGGCGAGCGGCTGCACAAAGCCGTCATGGCGCTCCATCTCCTCCGAGTAGGTCTCGATCAGCTCGACCGCCTCGCGCACCTCGCCGATCGCCTCCATGCGGCTCTTGCCGGTCTCGAGGCTCATCACCGCGGCGATCTCCAGCTGGCGTTCGGCGAGCGCGCGGGCGGCGACGGCGAGCTGCTCCAAGCGCTCGCGGAAGGGCGTGCGCCGCCACTCCGCGCGCGCCGTGGCGGCGGCGGCGACCGCGCGGGCGACAGTGTGCGCCTCAGCGGTGTGCGCGCGACTGGCGAGCTGCTCGATCCGGGAGGGGTCGGCCCGCGCGAACACCGGCCCGTCGCGCAGGTGACGGCCGCCGACAATGTGCGGCCACGGCTCCATCTCGCCGGTGGCGGCGCGCGCGTCGCGCAGGCGTCGCTCGAACTCCGCGTGCGTCGCGGAATCGATGTCACCGCTGGTGTAGGTCAGGCGCGTGGCCATCGCGCCACGCTAGCGTAGGGGTGCCCGGGTCAGGTTTCGGCGAGGACACGCCCCTCCGTCAGAGCGTCGTGGATCAGGGTGCCAGGGAGATCGCCCCATGCCTCCGCGTGACGGTGCGCCCCGTGCCTGGCAGAGTCTGTGCTCGCTGGCCGAGCAGGCAGCACCAAGGATTGAGGAGTTGGTGCGGCAATACCAGTCAGCCACGGCGACCTGGGACGATGCCGCGTTCGAGGGCATTTCATCGTCCCAGCAACAGACGGTGGGCCGCCTCCTGGCAGCCGCGGCGGCGCCAATGACCCGCGGCTCGATCGCAGATGCGCTGTATCCCACTGCAACGGCACGCAAGCGACGGGAGACGATGGCGGAGTTGGTTGTCCTACTCCGAGAAGTTCCTGCGTTCGTCTCCGTCGGCACCTCACACTGGAAGCTGGGCAGGCGAGGCGTGGGCTTCGGCGGCGTTGTCGATGGGGATGAGCGGCTGCTATCCCCAGGCATACCCAAGCTCCTCCTAGAGCCGGTTCCCATAGAGTCCACACCCCCTCGGCACGAGACGCCCTCCGGGCGGCGTCAATAGGCTGCCCGACCGTGGGTTCGATCACCTTGGCCCAAGCGGACTGCGACTTCTTGCGAGACGAGGGCATCGGAGCCTGTTTTGACGACGAGAACCATCTAACGATGATGCTTTCCCTAGCCTCGGAGGTTGGCGGCATATGCACAGTCTCGATGAATCCCAGCGAGAGGGCAGCTATCACGAGAGCGCTCCGGGACCTCGCTGCTGGGGGCGGTGAGAAGGCTCAGCAGGCCATCGCAATTGCGAATGCGCTGGACACGGCTTTCGTGGGCTGATCGCCTCCGCAGCCGCTACGGGACAGAAACTACGATTGCGCCGTGGAGAGCATCCGTGAGCGTGTGGAAGACGCGACGCTGCTGTGGAACGCCGAACGACGTGAGGGCGCCTTCCTCATAGCGCTCGTGGCGGTCGCCGCGCGTGCTCGCCGCGAGCACCAGCAGCCGGTGGGCGACCGTGACGCCTTCGAGCGATTCATCGAATCTCGCTTCCGTCCGCGCATCTCCGTCGAGTTTCGCGGAGAGCTTCGCCCGCTGGAGCGAGTCTTCTACAAGTGGATGCGCTGCGAGCTCGTGCATGACGGCGGTCTGCCCGTTGACCTCCGCTTCAAGGAGGACGCCGAGCCCGGCGAACTGAGCGTGCGTGCTGGCGGAGCACCAAACTACGTCCTGCTCGTCTCGCCTGGCTGGTTCGATCAGCTAATCGCTTGGGCGCTGTCGTAGCGCCAACAGCCTGCTCAGCGGCTTGCAGCGAGCGTCTTGGCGGTGATAATCCGCTCGCGGCCATCCCCCGAGACGAGCACCACGGCATATCCCTCATCGAGAGCGCGCGTGATCTCGTGCCCCGCGTGGGGCGAGTCGGCGTCCACGAACGCGGCGTGCTCGGGATAGGGCGAGTCGCCCTCGATCGCGAGGTCGATCGCGCGATCCATCGCCTTCGCCGTCAGCGAATCCGAGGGGTTCACGTTGCTCGCCATGCGTCGATCATCTCCTTGTAGCCGACGCGAACCGCGATGATCGCAGCACGCATCCCTTCTCCAAGAGTACCGGCATGAAACGACTCCGCCGGCGCCTTCTCGCCGGTGCGATCATGGCGGTGCATGTCGTTGACGCCGTGCGCGCCGTCGTACACGCGCACCGTCACCGCCTCGCCGTCCTCATCGACCGTGAGCACGACCGCGTAGTCGATGACCTCGCGGCCGCGCGTCGAGAACTCCACGACGACGCGCGCACCGACCTCGTAGTCGAGCACGTCGCGGTAGCGCTGACTTCTCGCCCGTGGGTTGTCCTCGGCCATAGCGATCGGCGAGCCTACTGTCGAGCACCGGCGGCGCCCGCGCGACGCCGCATCTGTTCCCACCGAACGGAGGGACGCGCCGTCACCGCCGGATCGCGTTCGGCGCAGGGAAGACACAGCGATTCTCCCGGCTCGCGTCGGTAGATCATCGGACGGTCCTCGCGTAGAGCGCCGCCGCATCGCGCGCAGCAGGTGTTCTTCGACACCACCGTCAACCACCACTTGCCGGCCGACGATCCGGTACGTCGGGACTCGCGCTGCGCCGCCGCGACCGCGCCCGCCTTCCTCCGCTTCTTCTCACGCTGTCGATATCCCACGATCTGTTCCTCCGATGCTTGGCGCAGGAGAAAGCGCCCCTCCTGTCGGGTTAGCTGACGGTCAACTGCGGTGTCCGCGTCCTCCCGGCACCCCAACCGACGGCTCCCTCTGGCGTACTGCCGGAGCGGCTGGCTGGCGGCTGCCTGACGAGCGCCCTTGTCATCCCGCCGCCCGGCGGACGTACACCGGGCCACCTGCTCGGGGGCTACATCTCACGATGCAGCGTGCGCGGACCTTTCAGGCTCGGGCTACCGAGCATCGCGCGCTACCCTTCGGCAACACCGCCTTGAATAGCAAGGCCGAGCGGGTTTGCGCGAGGACCGCCGTGACGGGCGGTCCTCGTCGTTCTGAACCCCCAACGAGGGCAACGCGAGCCCGTGGTCGGTCAACCACCTCCCGCATTGTCCGCGACGGCTCGAAGCGCGTCGGTACTCCAAGACGCTTCCATAAGCCGCCTCGGTGTCAGCGGCGCCCATCTCCGCTTCTCCCAAAACCTGCTGATTTGCAGGCAGTTCCGCGAGTGGGCGATCCTGGATTCGAACCAGGGACCTCTTCCTTATCAGAGAAGCGCTCTAACCGACTGAGCTAATCGCCCGTGGGGCGGAGTCTAGCGTCGAGCAGCCATCTGGTATGCGCACGGCCGCGCGGCGCACGGCGCCTGCAGGAGCACAGGCCCAGAGATCACGCGCCGGCGCGCGGCCCAACCCGCCGTGCAAACGCAAGCGCCTCCTCGGAGGAGTCGAACGACAGCTCGACTCTGCAGCTCCCGTCGGGTCGCGGGCGAGCGCGCACATCGGCTCCCAACGCCTCCCCCCAGACGGTCTCGATCTCCGCGGCGGCGGCGAGCTGATCGGGGTGCACCCCGCGGCCAGCCCGCGGCCGCCTGCCTCCGCCGCCTTCTCGCCCGTCGTTCCCGCCGCTGCGCGCATGCTCTTCAAGCGTCCGCACCGACCAATCCTCCGTGGCCGCCGTGCGAGCCAGCCGGCGGCGCTGCGCGTGATCCTTGGCGAGCAGCAGCGCGCGGCCGTGGCCCTCGCTGAGGGCGCCCTCCTCGAGCAGACCGAGCGCCTCGTCGGGCAGGTCGAGCAGGCGCATCAGGTTGGACACCGCCACCCTGCCGCGGCCCACGCGCCGGCCGACCTGCTCGCGCGTAAGGCCAAGCTCCTCCACGAGCGCCGCGCAAGCGCGCGCCTCCTCGACCGGGTTGAGGTCCTCGCGCGCCATGTTCTCGATCAACGCCAGCTCCAGCGAGGCGGCGTCGTCATGGGGGCGCACCAGCGCCGGGATCGTTTTCAGGCCGGCGATCCGCGACGCCCGCCAGCGGCGCTCGCCGGCGATCAGCTCGTAGGTGCCGTCCGGCCGTGGGCGCACCAGCACCGGCTGCAGCACGCCGCGCTCGCCAAGCGACTCCGCGAGCGCGCTCAGCGCCTGCTCGTCGAAGCGGCGGCGCGGTTGGCGGGGATTGGGCGAGATCGACTCGACCGGGACCTCGCGCAGCTGCTCGTGCGCCGGACCGGCGGGAGACGCTGAGAGGATCGCCTCCAGGCCCCGGCCCATCCCCGGCTTCGGCCTAGCCATACGCCGTCACCTCCGAGGC
>DATMMB010000422.1:0-3641 GCA_035569895.1 Solirubrobacteraceae bacterium
CGCGCCGCGTTGCAGCGGGTGGGGCCATTCGACACCTCGCTCGACGGCTGCGGCGACGAGCAGGAGTGGCAGGAACGGCTGTTCGCGACCTCCACCAACGGCGACCGGCCGATCCTGTACGTCGCCGCAGCCGCGCTCGACCACCGCCGCAGCGCCGCCGACGCGCGGCTGCGCCCGCTCGCCCGCGCCGCCCGCGCCCGCGGACGGGCCGCCTGCCGCTACGACGCCTGGCGCGGCGAAGCGCCACCGCTGCACCGTGAGCTGCGCACATTGGCTGGCTGTATCGGCCATGTTGTCCGCCATCGCTGCCCCGCCGGGCTGACGATGGTCGCCCACAGCCTCGGCCGCCTCCAGCAACGCATGCGCGAATGGCAGCAGCCCACTAAGCGCCCGGCAGGCGAGAACTTCCTCTCCGGCGAAAGCGGCACCGTCGGCGGCCTCGACGCGGCGCGGCGGGAGCTACGCGACCGCCTGGCGGACACCCGCGAGCTGCTCAGCGGCCAACGGCTGCGCCTCGCGCACGGCGCACGCCGAACGCCGGCGCGCCGGCGCGTGCTCGTGCTCGGCGTGGAGCGCCCAGAGCGAAGCACACTGGCGAGCGCGATCCAAGCGGAGCTGTTGCACTCCCGCCACGACGTCGAGCTGCATCTCGCTCCGCCGGGTGATCGCGGCAAGTTCCAGAACCTCAACCGCCTGCTCGCCACCCACCCCGCGGAGGGACACGACTGGCTGCTGGTCGTCGACGACGACGTGGTGCTCCCCCGCGGCTTCCTCGACCGCACGCTGTTCCTCGCCGAGCGCTTCGACTTGCAGCTCGCGCAGCCGGCGCACCGCGCGCGCTCGCACGCCGCCTGGCGCGTCACCCGCCGCCGCGCGGGGTCGGTCGCCCGCCAGACGCCGTTCGTGGAGATCGGCCCGGTGAGCGCCTTCGCGCGCGCCACCTTCCCGGCGCTGCTGCCGTTCCCCGAGGTGCGCATGGGCTGGGGTCTCGACCTGCATTGGGGGGCGCTGGCGCGCGAGCACCGCTGGCGCTGCGGCGTGCTCGACGCGGTCGCGATCCGCCACACCGCCGCCCCCGCCGGCGACGCCTACTCGCGCGAGGAGGCGATCGCCGAGGCGCGCACGCTGCTCGCCGCGCGGCCCCACATCGTTGCCGCCGAAGCCCAAACCACAATCGCCACGTATCGACGCTGGTGAAGGTCGCGGTTGTAGCGGAGTTCTACCCGCGCCGCAGCGATCCCGTGCTGGGCGTGTGGGCGCAGCGCCAAGCCCTCGCCGCGCGGGCCGCGGGCGCCGAGGTGCACGTGCTCGTGCTCCACCGCCTCGTGCCGCCGCGCGCCGCGCTGCGCGCCGGGCCGGGCGCCGCCGCGCGCGCGTTCGGGGGGCTCGCGCGGGATCTGCGAGGTGACACGCCGCGCGACGGCGGGCGGTCTCGTTCGACGAACGCCGACGAACACCCACCCCGCGCCCCTTCCGACGGCATCCCCCACCAGCCCAGCCACGCCCCCGAACGCGAACCGGGCGATCTCCCCGTCACCTACGTCCCCTACATCTCCCCGCCGCGCTGGCGCGCGTACGCGAGCTGGGGCGCGTGGGCGGCGCCGGCGCTCGGGGTCGCCCTGCGGCGGCTGCACCGGCGCGAGGGCATCGACATCATCCACGCCCACAACGCCGTGCCGGCGGGCGACGCGGTGCGGCGGGTGGGGCTCGCGCTGCCGCTGGTGGTGTCGGTGCATGGCGGCGACGTGCTGTACACGGCGCGGCGCTCCGCCGCCGGCCGCGAGGCGGTCGCCCGCGGGCTGGGGGCCGCGCGCCTCACGCTCGCCAACAGCCGCGGCATCGCGGAGCTGGCCGCCGCCGACGGGGCGCGCGCGGTGCGGGTGGTGCACCTCGGCGCCGACCTCCCCCGCTCCAAAGCGAGCCGCGCCGGCCGGGAGGGCATGCCGGCGGGGACGTGGGCGGAGGGCGAGCTGGATGGATCGCCCGCGCTCGTCACCGTCGGCCACCTCGTCGCCCGCAAGCGCCACGCCGATGTGCTGCGAGCGCTCGCAGTGCTGCGCTCCCGCCACCCCACCCTGCGCTACGCGATCGTCGGCGACGGGCCCGAGCGCGTCGCGCTCGAAGGGTTGGCGGCGCGCCTCGGCGTGCACGAGCGGGTCGAGTTCTGCGGCCAGCTCCCGCCCGCGGAGGCGCGCGCGCGCGCGTGGCGCTGCACGCTGTTCGCGATGCCCTCGACCGAGGAGGCGTTCGGCGTCGCCTACATCGAGGCGATGGCCGGCGGCCTGCCCGCGATCGGCTGCCGCGGCGAGCCCGGGCCGGAGGAGATCGCGGCTGCCGGCGACGGCTTCATGCTCGTGCCCCCGGGCGACATCGAGCGGCTCACACAGCGGATCGACGAGTTGCTCTCCGACCCGCAGCGCCTGCGCGAGGCCGGCCGCCGCGCGCGCGCCACCGTCGCCGCGCACTTCACGTGGGAGCGTTGCGGCGAGCAGACGGTTGCCGCGTACGAGCATGCGCTGGGTGGCGGGACGCCGCCGGTGACGCGGTGCGCGGTTGGCCAGTGAGCCCTTCGGCGATCGACAAGCCCGTGCTGTTCGTCACCGGCCACGCCCCGTTCGACCGGGTTGGCGCCTTTGCGCGGCTGCACGAGCGCGAGGGGGTCGAGTACGCGCTGTTCGGCGGGCGCGCGCAGCACGGCGGCCTCGACGCGCCGGGCTCCGCATCCGGGCTCGCATCCGGGCTCCTCACATCCGGGCTCGCATCCGGGCTCACATCCGGGCCCGCGCTCCCGTTCCCCCACCGCCACGTGCGTCAGCGCGAGCTCGCGAGAGTCGCGGCGTCGGGGCGCCACCGCGCGGTGGTCGTCTCCACCAGTGGGCGCGTCGCGCTCCCCGCCGCCTGGGCCGGCGCCCGCCGCGCGGGGGTGCCGGTGATCCTGTGGAGCGCGCTGTGGGCTCATCCCCGCACGCCCGCGCACGCCTTCAGCTGGCTCGCGCTGCGCCGCCTCTACCACACGGCTGACGCGGTCGTGGCGTATGGGTCGCACGTCGAGGCGTACGCGCGCGCGGGGGGCGCGCGCAACGTGCACGTCGCGCGGCAGGCGGTTGACAACGACTTCTGGAGCGCCGCCGACGTGCGCCCCCCCGCCGCGCGCGCGTGGCCGTCGGAGACGACGGTGACGTTTCTGTTTGCGGGACGCCCGCTTCGGGAAAAGGGTGTCGGGGTGCTGATGCAGGCCTGGTCGGACTCCGGCTTGCTCGCGCCCTCCGCCGCGCTCGTCCTCGTCGGTGTGGGGTCCACCCCCCCTTGGATTCCCGCCGACGGCGCGGTGTGGTCGATCGCCCGCCGCGCGCGCCACACGCACGGCGGCGCCTCCACCGTGATGCCCGGCAACGTGCTCGGCCTCGATCCCGTCCCACCCGCGCGGCTGCGCGACCTGTACGCAGACGCCGACGTGCTGGTGGTGCCCTCGATCGCCACCCGCACCTTCCGCGAGCCGTGGGGGTTGGTGGTGAACGAGGCGATGAACCGCAACCTCCCCGTGATCGCGACCGACGCCGTGGGGGCCGTCGCCGGCGGCCTCGTGCGGCACGACCGCAACGGCCTGGTGGTGCCCGCCGGCGACGCGCACGCGCTCGCCG
>DATMMB010000423.1:0-7159 GCA_035569895.1 Solirubrobacteraceae bacterium
ACCGAGAAGGCCACCCCCCGGCGCCGCGCCCGCGCGCGCAAAGAGGGCCAGCTGGCGCGCTCCGCCGACGTCGGCGGCTCGCTCGTGCTCGCCGGTGGGCTGTTCGCGATCGCGCTGCTCGGCCCCTCGGTGGTGAGCTCGGTGGGAGCCGCCTTCCGCGAGATCCTCGCCGAGATCGCCGTCCCCGGCCGCGCGACGAGCGCCGCCGGGCTGCACTCGCTGCTGGACGTGGGGCTCACCACGATCGCCTCCACCGCCGGCCCGATCGCGGCGGTGTGCCTAGGCGCCGGCCTGCTCGCCGGCGCCGGCCAGGTCGGCTTCCGCCCCGCGCTGCGCCCGCTGCAGCTCGACTTCAAGCGCATCAACCCGGTCTCCGGCGCGCGCAACCTGTTCGGCCCCAACGCCGTGTTCGAGACGCTGAAGGCGGTCGCGAAGATCGCGGTCGTCGGCGGCGCGGCGGCGCTCGCGATCGTCCCGGGCATGAGCGCGCTGGCGGCCGAAGTCGGCCTGCCGCCCGGCGCGCTCGGCTTCGCGATGAGCGCGCGCGGGATGGCGATCGCCCAGCGCGCCGCCGGCGCCTACCTCGTGATCGCCGCGATCGACTACCTGTGGCAGCGCCACCGCCACGAGCAGGGCCTACGGATGACCAAGCAGGAGCTCAAGGACGAGCTGCGCCAGCACGGCCTCCCCGCCGAGGTCAAGAACGCGCTGCGCCGCCGCCAGGCGCAGGCCGCGCGCAAACGGATGATGGCCGCCGTCCCCGACGCCGACGTGGTGATCGCCAACCCCACCCACTTCGCCGTCGCGCTGCGCTACGACGGCACCCACGCCGCGCCCGAGGTGCTCGCCAAGGGCCAAGACCTGATCGCGCTGCAGATCCGCCGCGTCGCCGAGGAGCACGACGTGCCGGTCGTGCACGACCCGCCGCTCGCGCGCGCCCTGCACGCCTCCTGCGAGATCGGCCACGTGATCCCCGAGGAGCTGTACGCGGCGGTCGCGCGCGTGCTGGCGTTCGTGTATCGCCTGGCGCGGCGTCGGAGGTATGCGGTATGAACATCGACTCGCTGCGCCGCCTTTTGCGCCACACCGACCTGCTCGCCGCGGTCGCGGTGGTCACCGTCGTGACGATGCTGGTGGTGCCGCTGCCGCCGGCGCTGCTCGACATCCTGATCACGCTCAACATCTCCGGCGCTCTGATGATCGTGGTCGCGACGATGTATCTCGGCAAGGCGCTCGACTTCGCCGCGTTCCCGTCGCTGCTCTTGCTGACGACGATGTTTCGCCTCGCGATCAACGTGTCGGTGACGCGCCTGATCCTCACCACCGGCGACGCCGGCGGCGTGGTACGGGCGTTCGGGCAGTTCGTCGTCGGCGGCGACGTGGTCGTCGGCCTGGTGATCTTCCTGATCCTCATCGTGATCCAGTTCGTGGTCGTCACCAACGGCGCCGGGCGCGTCGCCGAGGTGGGCGCGCGCTTCACCCTCGACGCGATGCCCGGCAAGCAGATGGCGATCGACGCCGACCTCAACGCCGGCCTCATCACCGACGACCAGGCGCGCGCGCGGCGCTCAGAGATCGCGCGCGAAGCCGACTTCTACGGCGCGATGGACGGCGCCTCGAAGTTCGTCAAAGGCGACGCGATGGCGGCGGTGATCATCACCGCGATCAACCTGGTCGGCGGGATCGTCATCGGCGTCGCCCAGCGCGGGCTGTCGTTCACCGAAGCCACCCACACGTTCTCGCTGCTGACGGTCGGCGACGGCCTCGCCGCGCAGATCCCCGCGCTTTTGATCTCCGTCGCCACCGGCATCATCGTCACGCGCGCCGCCTCCGACAAAGACCTCGGCGCCGACGTCGCCACCCAGATCCTGCGCCAGCGCAAGGCGCCGCTCGTCGCCGCGGCCGTGATCGGGCTGTTCGCACTCGTCCCGGGCCTGCCGAAGCTGCCGTTCCTGTTCATCGCCGCCGTGTTCGGCGCGATCGGCTGGGCGGTGCGCAACGGTCTCCCCGGCGAGCACGACGCGCTGGAGGCGGCGGCCGGCGCCGGCTCCCCCCGCGGCGGCGCCGACACGGGCGCCGCGAACGCGCTGCCCGCCGGACAGGGCTCCGAGGAGGCGCTGGCCCGGCTGTCGGTCGACGCGCTGGAGCTCGCGGTCGGCTTCGGTCTCGTGCCGTTGGTGGACGGCAGCTCTGGGGGCACGCTGATGCAGCGCGTCGCCACCATCCGCCGCCAAATCGCCGGCGAGCTCGGGATCGTGATCCCCGCGGTGCGCATCCACGACGAGCTCGGCCTCGACTCGCACGAGTACGTGATCAAGGTGCGCGGCTCGGAGGTCGCGCGCGCGCGGATCATGCCCGGGCACCTGCTCGCGATGGACCCCGGCGACGCCACCGGCGCGCTGCAGGGGCTCCCCACCACCGAGCCCACCTACGGTCTCTCCGCCTACTGGGTGCACGCCTCCGACCGCGCGGAGGCCGAAGCGCAGGGCTACACCGTCGTCGACGCCGAGTCGATGATCGTCACCCATTTGACCGAGACGATCCGCTCCCACGCGAGCGAGCTCGTCACCCGCCAGGACGTGCGCACGCTGCTCGACCGCCTGAAGGAAACCAACGCCGCGGTGGTCGAGGAGATCGTGCCGGAGACGCTCACGCTCGGCGAGATCCAACGGGTGCTGCGCGCGCTGCTGGCCGAAGGCGTGCCGGTCCGCGACCTCGGCACGATCATGGAGGCGATCGGCGACAAGGCGCGAATTACACGTGACACCGGCCTGCTCACCGAGTACGCCCGCCAGGCTTTGGGGCGCGCGATCACCGCCCCCCACCTGGACGAGCGCCTCTGTCTGCAGGCGATCACGCTTGACCCCGCGATCGAGCAGGAGGTCGCGACCTCGATCACGCAAACCACCGACGGCGAGTACCTGGCGATCGACCCCCCGCGCGCGCAGGCGATCGTGGGCGCGCTGCGCGCCCAGGTCGAGCACGCCGGCGCGCGTGGCGCGCGCAACCCCGTCCTGCTGTGCTCCGCGCGCGTGCGCCGCCATCTGCGCCGCCTGATCGCCGGGGCCCAGCCCCACCTGCCGGTCTGCTCCTACAACGAGATCGCGCCCGGCGTCAACGTCGAGACGATTGGAGTCATCCACGCATGAGCCCCGCCACGCTTGACACCCTCACCACCGCCGCCGCGGCGAGCCCCTCCGCCGCGGGCGCTGCCGGCCTCGGCGCGCCCGCGCCGCGCGCTCCCACCCCCGACACCAAGATCTACCGTGGTCGCACGGTCGAGCAGCTGATCCCGAAGATCCAGGCCGAGCTCGGCGCCGACGCGGTGGTGGTGCGCCGCGAAAAGGGCCTCACCGGCGGCTTCGCCGGCTTCTTCCAACGACCGTTCGTCGAGATCGAGGCGCGGCGCGGCGCACCGACGATCGACTGCTACGACGAGAAGGACGGCGCGCCGGCGCTGCCGGAGCCGCCCGCCCCGCCCGCGCCAGTCTCACCGGCGCCGGCGAGCACCCCGATCGATCGGTGTGATGAGCCCTTCCGGGAACTAGCCACCGGCGCGATGTGGCACCTCGGCCCCTCCGCTGGCCTCGACGCGCCGATGCCCGCCCACGACACGCCGACGCCCGTCCTCGACGACACCCCGTTCGCGGCGGCGCTCGCAGAGGCAGAGGCGGCGGTGCGGCCGCCCGCGCTCCACATGCCGGCGGCCACCGCCAGGGCGGGCGCGCCCGGCTCCCGCGCACGCGCGACGATCGAGCGCGCGCTCGGCGAGGCGGGGATGAGCGACGCGTTCGTAGGGGAGCTGATCGCGATCGCCACCGCGCACGTGCTGCCGTTGATGCCCGGCCGGCCGAGCTTCGCCAAGGCCGTGCACGCTGCGCTCGTGCAGCGGATCCCCGCCTGCGCGCCGCTACCCGCCGGCGGCGCCGCGATCGCGCTGGTGGGCACCGGCGGCGCCGGCAAGAGCGCCTGCTGCGCCGCGCTGCTGAGCGCCTACCGCAAGCGCGGCATGCTGCCGGCCGCCGTGGCGCCACTCGCCGCCGAGCCGAGCGCGCCTGCGCGCGCTGCGCTGCGCGAGACGCGCGCGCAGGGCGTGCTGCTGCTCGACACGCCCGCGCTCTCCCCCGCTGACTCGGCGTCGATCGGCGCGCTCGCCGCGACGCTCGCCGAGCTGGCGCCCGACCGCGTGCTGCTGGCGCTGCCCGCGACGCTCGGCGCGACCCCGGCCGCGCAGCTCCTGCGGGCGCTGGCGCCGCTGCGTGTGAACGCGCTTGCGATCACGCACACCGACGAGACCACCCAGCTCGGCGTGGCGGTGCAGAGCGCGTGCGAATTCGGGATCCCCCCCGTCCACCTGCTGCGCCGCCCCGAACGTGCTCGCGCCGGCGCCGCCATCGCGCTCACGCCCACCGACTCCGCCGACCTCGCCGACCGGCTGCTGCCGCGCTGAGCGCGGCGCTGTTTCGATGACGCTCACCACCCCACAACCGCAGCGAACGCAATGCGACTGAAGCGCCCCAAGACCCAGCCGCGCCCGGCGCTGGAGCTGCCCGAGCGCTCCGACGCCGTCACGCTCGTGCGCCCCTCCGGCGAGCGCGTGCAGGCACGCATCGCCGAGCGCGACGGCGATCAGCTGCTGGTGGCGCTGATGTTCCGCCCCGAACGGCCCCTCGATCGCGGCCGGCTGGAGGGGCTGCTGCTGGAGTTCACGAGCCCCCGCGGTCGCATCCGCCTGCAGGGAGCGGTGTCGCTCGAGGACCGTGAGCTGCTGCGTTTCAGCGAGCTTAGCTCGATCGAGCTGCTGCAGGAGCGCGAGTACGTGCGCGTGCAGGCGACGCGCCCGGTGATGGTCAGCGGCTCGCGCGGCAGCTCGTGTCAAACCTTCTCCGTCGATCTCAGCGGCGGCGGGATCCTGCTGGCGGGCCCCACCACGCTGAAGATCGGCGAGCAGATCGAGTTCCGCCTCAGCACCGCCAAGGACGGACCGCCGATCGTCGGGCTGGCCACGGTGGTGCGCACCGACAGCCTCGGTCGGCGCGCCGTCTGCTTCGACGAGATCGGCGAGGGCGACCACCGCCGCCTGGTGCGCTTCATCTTCGAGTGCCAGCGCGTGGAGCGACGCAAGGGGCTGGGTTGAGATGGCAGACAAGGTGAAGGCGAAGGACAAGAAGGGCAAGGGCAAAGGCAAGGACGAGAGCAGGGGCAAGGCCGCCAAGCCCGGCAAGGCGGCGGACGGCGCCAACGGCGCGATCACGCTCGCCGAGCACCCCCGCGCGGTGCGCGCGATCGCGCGCGCGAAGGGCTGGGGCGCGCTGCTCGGCTTCCTGGTGGGCGGCTACCTCTCGCTGCCAACCCACACGCTCGCGCAGGCCGGCTTCCGCGCGCTGCTGGCGGGGATCGTGTGTTATGTAGCGGCGTGGGCCGCGTGCGTGTTCGTGTGGCGGCGCCTGGCGGTGGCGGAGCTGCGCGGCGCCCAGCACGAACGTCTCTCTGAGGAACTCGCCAAGCTGGGGCTGCCCGAGCGGTAGCTCGCGCGGCTGCCCAAGCGGTAGCTCGCGCCGGTCCAAGATGTCGGGGCGCGCTCAAGTATCGCGCGCCGCTGACGATAAACCGGAGCGTAGAGGGTGGTGCAGCCGCCGCTAGGCCGGCAAGCCGAACCTCTTCATCCAGAAAAAACGGGGCTGACAAGGAGTCGGCCCGGGACTATTCAACAACCGTCATCAAGGAGATGAACGCATGTCCCTGACGATTCAAACCAACATCGAGGCGCTCGGTGCGCAGCGCAACCTGCAGACCACCGAAGGCATGCTCTCGACCGCGATGGAACGGCTCTCCTCGGGCCTGAAGATCAACTCGGCCGCCGACGACGTCGCCGGCTACGCGATCAACCAGCGCCTGCAGGGCCAGGTCAACGGCGTCGCCCAGGCCACGCAGAACAGCCAGGACGCGGTGTCGCTCGTGCAGACCGCGCAGGGCGCGCTCAACGACGTGCAGCAGATGCTGCAGCGCATCCGCGAGCTCGCCGTGCAGTACGCCAACGGCACCAACACCGAATCCGACAAGGAAGCGATCAAAGGCGAGGCGACGGAACTCGAATCCGAGATCACCCGCGTCGGCGAAACGACGAAGTTCAACGGCGTTGCGCTGCTGGCCAAAGAAGAAGAAATCAAGTTCCAGATCGGCGGCAACGAAAAAGAAACGATCGCCGTCAAAACCACGGAATTGAAAGCCGCGGTCAAAGGCGTTAGCGTCGAAAAAATCGAATCGGTGGAAAAAGCGATCAACGAAGTGTCGAAAGCCGCCGCCAACTTCGGTTCGGTGCAGGACCGCCTGCAGTACACCCAGAGCAACCTGGCGATCTACGGAGAGAACCTCTCCGCCGCCCAGAGCGCCCTGGCCGACGCGAACATGGCCGAAGAAATGACCAACTTCACCAAGGACCAGGTGCTGCAGCAGGCCGGCGTGGCGATTCTCGCCCAGGCCAACTCGCTGCCCCAGGCCGTGCTGAAGCTGGTGGGCGGCTGATCGCTCGCTCGTCAGGTGACCGCTTGACGACGCTCTGATCGAGCCCAGGAGGGCCGGCTCGCCGCCCGCGGCGGGCCGCGCCCCTCCATCAATCTTCCTCAGGGGTGGCGCCTTCGGGCGTCGCGACTGCAGCGAAGCCTCCCGCGGCGGCAACGCCGCGGGTGGACAAAAAAACGCTTCGGGCGGTCGGGAAGGCCGGCAGAAGCCACATACCGCCGATTCATCGAGGGAACGGTGGTCGGGAGGGGCGGCTTTTGCCGCCCCTCCCGCTTTTTTCGACGGCAGATATCATTTGCACCCCGCCGCGGGGTTGCAGCCATGCCGCCGATCGTCACCAGCAATGCGAACATCCTCTGCGTACACGGCGGGCAGGTGGTGCTCGTGCCCAGCCAGACCGCCGTCACCATCCAGGGCGGCGCGGTTCTCTGCGAACCGGATCTCATGGGCGCCGTGATCGTCGGCTGCGCGCAACCGCCCACCCCCAGCACGGTGCCCTGCACCGCCGTTGTGTCCACGCTCCCCGGCTCCACGTCGTTGACGGTCTCCGTGGCCGGGATGCCGGCGTACGTGGCCACGCTCAGCGGCATCACCGACGGCGTTCCGCCCGGGGCGATCATGGTCGCCGACCCCGGCC
>DATMMB010000424.1:0-3880 GCA_035569895.1 Solirubrobacteraceae bacterium
GCCGCCGCCCGAAACCGTGAAGAAGGTCAAGGATTCGATCTATGGCTTCGAGGTCAACCCGACCGTATGGGCGCTCTCGGTGCTCAACATGACGTTTCGCGGTGACGGCAAGAGCCATCTGGAGCGGGGCGACTGCTTGGCGACTGAAGCCCGCGCCAGCGTGCGGCGTTCATTCACGCGCGCGTTCTTGAACCCGCCGTTCTCGCAGGAGGACGAGCCCGAGGTCGATTTCATCGATGCCGCGCTCGACGCTCTCGAGCCCGAAGGCCTGCTTGCCGCCGTCGTAAAGGCCGGCATCTTCGCCGACGGCCGGAACAGGCGTTGGCGCGAGCGGTTCTTGAAACGCCACACGCTGCTCGGCGTCATCAGCCTCCCGGAGGACCTGTTCTACCCAACGGCTGCGCCCACGTCGATCGTCCTCGCACGCGCTCATGTGCCGCACGCGGACAACCGGAAGAGCTTCATGGCGCGGGTCTGGAACGACGGTTTCGAGAAGCTGAAGTCGCGGCGCGTCGAGCGCGCGGGCAGCCAGCTTCCGGAGGTCAGCGCGGCATTTCACAGCTTCCGGGAAGGCCAGTCCGTGAGCTCCGATCTCGCTGTCCTCGTCGATGCAGCACAACTGGCCGGTGGCGCGGAGTGGAGCCCGCAGGAGTACCTTCCCCAGCCGCACGCGACCACCGCGGAGCGCGATGCGTCGCAGGGGGCCGTTCTGAGGTCGGTGTTTCAAGCCGTCGTCCGCTTCCCGGAGTTGGCCGAGGAGGCACTCGAGGATTTCGCGGAGCCGTGGGAGGACCTGCCCGACCTGCCGCTGCGCGCATCGCATCCGATCTCGCATTTCTTCGACGTGCGGCAGGGCAAGAGCACGGGCGAAAAGAACTACGCTGATGGACCGACGCCGTATATCTCGAGCGGTGACGCGTCGAACAGCGTCGTGCGGCTTGTCGCTGAGGCGGATGAGGAGTCGTTCGCCGACGGCGCGATCACGGTCACGGCATTCGGCACCGCGGCGCTCCAGCCGTGGCCGTTCATGGCGCGCGGCAACGGCGGCAGCGCCGTCCGCGTGCTGGCACCGCGGTTCAACATGTCCGTCTCCGAGATGGTCTGGTTCGCCGCCCAAATCAACCTTCACCGATGGCGCTTCTTTTACGCGCGCCAGGCGATCAAAGGGCGCATCACGCGCCTCGTCGTTGAGTCGCCACCCGCGCGGCTGGCCGATAAAGGGGCAACGATCGCCGAGCGCGTCGAGTCGGTCCGCGATCTGCTCGAGAGCGTCGCGCGGATTGGTGCTAAGCGGCCGGCGCCGCGCGACTGAGCAGCTGCTCGAACATCGCGTCGGGCCACCACAACTTCCTACGCGGAAGGCACATCTGTGGGATGCCTCACAGATCGCTTGAAGCGCAAGCTTCGGTACCTAACATTTCGGTACCGAATGGCTTCAACGACCGCGACACAGCCTTCCGCCGACGCCACCGTCAGCTACACCGCGGGCCACATCCCGCGCCACGTGTGGGTCATCTGCGGCGTGGTGATCGTCGGGATGATGATGTCGATCCTCGACACCACGATCGTCAACGTGGCGCTCCCGACGCTCTCGCGCGACCTGCACTCCCCCTTGTCGCAGGTGCAGTGGGTGATCACCGGCTATCTGCTCGCGCTGGCGGCGGTGATCCCGGTGTCGGGCTGGGCGGCGCGGCGCTTCGGGGCCAAGCGCGTCTACCTGGTGTCGCTGGTGCTGTTCACCGCGGGCTCGGCGCTGTGCGGCCTGTCGAGCTCCACCGCCTCGCTGGTCGTCTTCCGCGTGCTGCAGGGCGTCGGCGGCGGGATGATCATGCCGCTGGCGATGATGATCATGGCGCAGGTGGCCGGCCCTCAGCAGATGGGCAAGGTGATGGGGGTCGTCTCGATGCCCGCGATGATCGCGCCGATCCTCGGCCCCGTTGTCGGCGGTGTGATCCTGCAGAACCTCCACTGGTCGTGGATCTTCTTTGTGAACGTGCCGATTGGGGCGATCGCGTTCGCGCTCGGCTGGCGGATGCTGCCCCGCACCGACGCCGGCGAGGCGGGCCGCCTGGATGTGCTTGGCCTGGCGCTGCTGCCGGTGGGGTTCGCGGCGATGATCTACGGCGTCAGCGAGTTCGGCTCGGGCGCCGCCGTGGGCTCCGGCAAGGTGCTGCCGCCGATCGTGGTCGGGTTGGCGTTGACCGTGCTCTTCTGCATCCACGCACTGCGCGTGGAGCACCCGCTGCTGGACATCCGCATGTACGCCAACCGCGTGTTCGCGGGGGCTGCGTTCACCAATTTCGGCCTCGGGGCGGCGCTGTTCGGGGCGATGATCTTGGTGCCGCTCTACTACCAGGGGGTGCGCGGTGAGGACGTGATCAGCACCGGGCTGCTCACCGGCCCGCAGGGAATCGGCGCGCTGGTGGCGATGCCGCTCGCCAGCCGTCTCACCGAACGCTTCGGCGGCGGGCGCGTGGCGCTCGGCGGCGTCACGGTGCTGTGCCTCAGCACGCTTCCGTTCGTGTTCATCGGCGCGCACACCTCGATCGTGGCGATCTCGCTGGTGCTGGTCGTGCGCGGGCTGTCCATCGGGCTGTGCTTCATGCCGGCGATGACCGCCGCCTTCGCCTCGATGCGCCCCGAGCAGGTGTCCGACGCGACCCCGCAGATCAACGCGCTGCAGCGCCTCGGCGGCGCGATCGGCACCGCGGTGCTTGCGGTGGTGCTGCAGCGCGCCGGCGCGCACGCCCTCACCCCGGCCGGGAAGGCGGATGCGTTCGGCACCGCCTACCTGTGGGCGCTTGGGATCGCCGCGCTCACGCTGATCCCCTGCCTGATGCTGCTGCGCGCCGAGAATCCTCGCACCACCGAGGCGGTGGCGCATGGGGAGGCGGCGATGGAGCCGGCGGGGGTTTGAACCGGAGGGACGTTATGGCGGTGTCGGCGAACGTCGGGGGCGAGCAGTGGGCAGCGGAGCTGGCGGAGCTCGGCAAGGCGTTTCGTCGCACCGTTCGCAACCTCATGCGCCTGCGCGGGCGCGACACGCACCTCGCGGTCGGCGAGATCAGCCACGCGCAGTATGAGCTGCTGTTCGAGCTGGAGGAGCACGACGAGCTTTCAGCCGGCGAGCTGGCCAGTGCCGCGCGGCTGACGCCCGCGACCGTCACGCAGATGCTCGACCATCTCGCCGCAGAGGGCCACGTGGAGCGCGCGCGCCTGGAGCGCGATCGGCGCGTGGTCGTATCGCGCCTCACTCCCCGTGGCAGGAGCGCGATCGAGGCCAAGCGCACCACCTGGCAGGGCCGCTGGGAGCGGGCGCTGGCGAACGTGGAGGTCGAGGAGCTGCGCGCGGCGACGCGGGTGTTGACACGTTTGCAGGCGGTCTTCGAGGACGGCGTTGCCGAGGCCGATTGCGCTGCGCGACCGCTGGAGGAGAGCGGCGCGCAGGCGTCGAATCCTCTGCTATAGTCGGCCTCCGCTCGGCGGCGGCTTCGGTGTGCGAACAGTGCCGGCCGCGGAGCGCGATATCAAGATGAAGACCCTGGGCACATAGCGACGCGACCGGCCTCACTGCAAGCAGCGCGCGCGGGCCCAGGGGGCCCGATTTTTTTGCCCTGACCCAGCACCCCACCAGACACCGCATGCCACGCAAGTTCACACTCCAGAACACCCGCAACATCGGGATCATGGCCCACATCGACGCGGGCAAGACCACCACGACCGAGCGCATCCTTTACTACACCGGGCGCACCTACAAGATGGGCGAGGTGCATGAGGGCGCCGCCACGATGGACTGGATGGAACAGGAGCAGGAGCGGGGCATCACGATCACCTCCGCGGCGACGACGGCGGAGTGGAAGGGCCACCGCATCAACATCAT
>DATMMB010000425.1:0-3882 GCA_035569895.1 Solirubrobacteraceae bacterium
ACCGAGAAGATTGTCCGCGCCGAGCGCGAGCCGCTCGCGCCGGAGGTCGTGGAGGAGGTGTTCGCAGAGATCAACCTGCTGGTGCTGGAGGGCGACTCGGCCGGCCTCGCGGCGAAGGTCGCAGACATCGACGCTCGGGTGCGCGGGACGACGGGCGCGCTGCCGCAGCCCGTGCCGGCGACGGCAACGGCGACCGCGTCGCCTGTGCCCCTCATACACTCTGGCGAGGCATGACCGCGCTTCCGCTGGGGCTGTCGCTCTCCAACAAGGTGCTCGAGCTGGGGGCGCTCGCCGCTGCCGCGGCGCTGGTGGGAATCGCCCTGCTCTCATTGCTTTTGCTCTCGCAGGGGCGGGAGCTCGAACGTCTGCGCGAATGGGCGGGCCGCGCGCCAGAGCGCGCCGCCGAGCTGGAGCGGCGCGTCGCCGCCGAGCTGGCGCTGCGCGCGCAGCGCACGCCTCGCGCCACACCGATGATCGCGCGCCCGGTGGCGGCCCAAACGCCGGCCGACCAGTCGCCTTTGCCCGCTGAGCAGGTGCTTCCGAAACCCACGATCGCCCCACTGCCGGCGCCGGTGCCGGGCCAGCCGGCCTTCATACCGACCGCGTCGGCCGAAACGGGGATGCTGGCCGCACGGGGGACGCTGGCCGAAACGGGGATTCGCGCCGACGCTTCGGTCAAAGGCGATGACCCGCCCGCTTCGGTCGTCGCGGAGCCCGCGCCTGTCGAGGAGTCTCCAGGGCCTCCGCTGATCGTCGATGAGCCTCAGGAGCTGCCGCCGATGGTTGCGGAGCCGCGGCCCGCGATCGAGGAGCCCGAGCCAGTGGTGGTGGCCGCGGCCCCCGCGACGGTGGCTGCCGCGTCGGTGGCCCCCGTGACGGTGGCTGCCGCGTCGGTGGCTTCGACCACGGTCGCCAGCCAGGCGGTGGCAGACCCGCCGCGCTCGGTCGATTCCCCCGGCCTGGCCGACCCCCCGCGCCCGGCGACGCCGCCGGTGCCGGCCGACGTGCGGGCCACGCCCCCGCCGCCGCGCGCGCCGGTGCCCCCGCGGCCGCTGCCGCCGCGCCCGGCGGCTCCCCGGCGGACGGTGCCGCACACGATCGGCGCGGGCGCCGCCGACGGCCCGCGGATGCCGCCGCCGCCGAAGTTCTTGGTAGAGGAGGAGCGCCCGTCGCGCAAACCGCTGGCGCTGATCGGCGTCGGTGTGGTGGTGGCGGCGGCGCTGGCGGCGGTGCTGCTGTCGAGCGGGGGCGGGGGCGGCAGCCCAAACGCCGCCAACACCGCCTCCACGACCGCGCGCGGCCACGCTGCCGCGCACGGCTCCCACGCCGGGACCGCCGCCGCCAGCACGGCGCAGATGCGGGTGGTGGTTCTGAACGCGACCGAAACGACCGGCTTGGCGCACGCGCTGGCGAGCAGCCTGCGCGGCGACGGCTACGCGCAGGCGCAGGCGCTGAGCGCGCGCCCGCCAAGCGCCCGCTCGACCTCGGTGGTGGAGTACGCGGGCGGCCACCGCGGCGCAGCGCAGCGCGTGGCGCAGACGCTCTCGATCGCCGAAACGGCGCCGCTGGAAGAAGCGATCGAGCCGCTGGTGGAAGGCGCGGGCGTGGTGGTGATAGCGGGTGCCGACAAGGCCCCGGCGGCCGCCGGCGGCGAAGCGCCGCCCGGCGAAGCCACGGCCGCCGGCGCGTCGGGTGCGGCCTCTGCGGGTGGTGCGGCCTCTGCGGGTGGCGCGGGCTCGCCGGCCGGCGAAGCGGGCACGGCCGGCGGCGAACAGTGAGCTTCCTCGAAGTCCCCGCCCGCGCGAAGAAGCCGCGCGAGCGGGGCATCACGCACGTGCTCGATCGCGGCCTCTCCACCGCCGAGGTGGAGGGTATGCTGGAGGTGGCGGGCGAGTATGTGGACATCGTCAAGCTGGGGTGGGGCACGGCGCTCGTGAGCGCCAACCTGCGCCCGAAGCTGGAGCGCTACGCGGCGCACGGCATCCCCGTCGTGCTCGGCGGCACGCTCACCGAGCTGGCGATCAAGCAGGGCCGCGTCGAGGGGCTGATCACGTGGCTGAAGGAGCTGGGTTTGCGCCATGTGGAGGTCTCCGACGGCACGATCGCGCTGGAGCCCGAGGTGAAGGCGCACCTGATCCGCACGCTGGTAGCGGCCGGCTTCACCGTGCTCGCCGAGGTCGGCAGCAAGGACGCTCACTTCATCATGGCCCCGTACGTGTGGGTGGAGCAGATCGAACGCGACCTGGAGGCGGGCGCGTGGAAGGTGATCGCCGAGGCGCGCGAGTCGGGCACCGCGGGCATCTATCGCGCCGACGGCGAGGTGCGCAGCGGGCTGATCGACGAGATCGCCCACGCGATCTCCCCTGAGCGGATGATCTTCGAGGCGCCCCGCAAGGAGCAGCAGGTGTGGCTGCTGGAGTTTTTCGGCAGCGCCTGCAACCTCGGCAACATCGCCCCGGGCGACGTGCTGTCGCTGGAGACGCTCAGGCTGGGGTTGCGCTCCGACACGCTGGAGCGGTTTGCGCTGGGCGGGGGAAAGGGTTAAAAGGGGATGCGCTTCGCGGGTGGGAGAGATCCCATCCTTGGCTCCGCGGGGGGGGTTGCGAGCGCGGAGTCACAGCAGGCGCAGGTGCTGGCGCGAGTCGTGTTCGCGGTGCTGGTGGTCGCCTGTTTCGTCGCGTTCGTGTTGACACAGCGGCTCAAGCACACCCCGACGCCGGTGCAGGAATTCAAGATGGATGAAAGCTTCACTCCAACCCGTGTACCGGCCGCGGCATGCCGCGGGAGGGTGCCGGCACGACTGGTGAACTCGAGTGAACGGGTCGAGTACCTTGCGTTCAAGATCGCGCAGGCCGATGAAGTGACGGTCGCGATCGTCGATGCCGCGAACCGCAAGGTGGCCACGATTGTGCGCGACCTGCCTGTGGAACGATACAAACCGCTGTCACTGTGCTGGAACGGCCAGCTGGGTGCGACGCAGAGCGGAGGCCTTGCGCCGCCGGGTGAATACCACCTGAGTGTGAGCCTGCGCAATCAGAGTCTCACGCGCGACTCCACGCACAGCTTCAAACTGGAACGGAGCCCGTGACTATCCCCCGGTGGTCGATCCACGCGTGGGCGCCGGACAGGAGGACCGCTAGGGGATCAGATGCGATCCCCACATCGGCCAGCGCCCACACGCTCCTTACCCTAGCCACCCACGTGGACGATCCCAAATGAACACCCTGATCTTCGCCACTGCGCACGGTTTTGGAGAGGGGGTCGAGAAGCTCGGCGTGATCGCCGTCGCGCTGCTCGCCGCGGTGGTCGTGCTCGGGCGTCCGCCGCGGGTATCGGAACGACGGCGGGCGCTGGCGATGCTCGCCGTGCTCGTGCTGACGCCCGCGCTGCTGCTGGCCGACATCTGGCACACCTCGCAGTTGACACACCTGCGACACCACCCCGCGGAGGCCGGCGCCGCGGTCGTGTTGGGAGTGATTGTCGTGTTCGCGCTCGCCGTGCTGATTCGCGGAGAGCCGCGGGCATTTCCGCTGCTGGCGATCTTCGCACTGCCGTTCCGCCTGCCGATCGCGGCCGGCGGCAGTACCTCGAATCTCCTGATCCCGCTCTACCTGGTGGTGGGCGCCGGCGCGCTTGCGTGTCTGATACCGCGGCTGCGCAACGATTTTGAGCGCACCGAACGGACCGGGCCGGTATTGCTCGAATGGCTGCTGCTCGCCGCGGTGATGCTGTACGCGCTGCAGGCGGCTTACTCCGCCGACTTCTCCAAGGCGTTGGAGAACATGGTGTTCTTCTACATCCCGTTCGCGCTGCTGTTTGCGCTGCTGAGGGAGGTTGAGTGGACGCGCGAGCTGCTGCTGCAGTGCCTGGCGGTCGCGGTGG
>DATMMB010000426.1:0-3333 GCA_035569895.1 Solirubrobacteraceae bacterium
CCTTCGTCGTGGATCAGTTCGACCACCCGCCGCGCGACGGCCTCGATGGATGCCACGTCAAGCGCGGGTCCGATCGGCGGCAGCGGCGAGGCCGCAGGCGGTTGTGTCCGTTGGTTGTGGGCCATCCGTGCGCGAACGTCAACCGCCACGGGGGTCGAACCCGATGAGCTACCGCATGAAGATCACCCTCCCAGACCCAACAATGACCCAGCTCGAAACCTTCGTCGCCAAGAGGGCGGTGGCGTCACGCGGGCATGGGTGCCGGGTGCGGCGCCCGATGAGTGGACTGGCCGGGCGTAGTTTGGAGTTCGGATTGTGCCCGCCACGCAGGCACGGCTCGCTATGCGTGCGCCAGCTCGCGCATCTGGCGCACGGGATGGCGTCCCAACCGGCCCGCAATCGCGTAGGGCGAGGCCTGCCCTTGGGTGCGATGAGCAACGTTGACGACGACGTGGCCCGCAGCCGGTCTATCAGGCTGCGGGGCCGCGGGAGCAGCAGCAGCACGAATCGCGAACAGCCATCTCGCCCCGGCGCCTACACCACCACCCCCGGTCCCGGGTGTGGCTGCAGGCGGGCGGCGGGGATCGAGTAGGCGCCCGCGAGCGTATTGACTTCGCCCGGTGTGAGGGTGCCGCCGAACGCGGCGGCACCGCCGAGCGCGCGGTAGGCGCTCAGCAGCGTCTTGCCGATCAGCGAGAGGTCGTAATGGCCGTCGTACACGCAGTAGACATACAGAGGGGCGTTGGCTCGCAAGAAATGGGGGTCCACCCGCCGCCTGCCTGCCCGCCCGCCGGCCCGCCCGCGGGCCCGCGGCGGCGACGGCGCCGTGAGCGCCGCGGCGAGGTAGCGCCACCCGCGCTGACTGAGGCGCGCATAGGACTGGAGCATCCCCGCCAGCGTTGCGGCGGGGCCGGTTACCGCCCCTTCATCGATGACCGCGCTCGGGAGCGTGAGCGCGGCGGCGCGTCGCGCGGCGAGGAGCGTCCCGCGCGCGGCCTTGGCTGGCGGCGCGGCCCCGCCCGCCCGCGCCGCTGACGCGCCCGGCGAGGACCCACCGGCAAGTGAATGGGCTGCCGCCGGGGAGGACGCGGCCGGCGGCAGCCCGCCGGCGAGCGACAGCCACACGGTGCGCGCCGCTGCCACCTCGCCGGCGACCGCGGGGCGCAGCCGCTGTAGTGAGTGGGCGAGCAGCACAAGGTCGGCGCGCTCCAGTCGCAGCGCCGCCGGCCGCGGGCGATGACCGCCGCAGCCCGACGCCCCCGTGGCGAGCGCGCCGAGCGCAAGCGCAGCGGCGAGGAGGCGCCCCACTCCGCCGGGCGCGGCGCGACGCCGGCTCGCCGGCCCTCGCGCGACCGCGCCCCAACCCTCGGGGGGAGAAGCCGGTCGCGCCATCCCTCCTGCGACCGCGCGGGCGCCTATGCCGAAAGCAGATCGACGACGAAGATCAACGGCGAGCTCGGCGGGATCTTCGGTGGCGAGCCGGTTTTGCCGTAGGCGAGTTCGGCGGGGATGATCAGTTCGCGCCGGCCGCCGACTTTCATGCCGACCACGCCCTGGTCCCAACCCTTGATCACCTGGCCCTGTCCGAGCGTGAACGTGAACGGCGTTTTCGTTTCCCACGAGGCGTTGAACACCTTGCCGGTCTTGTACAGCGCGCCGACGTAGTTGACCGTCACCGACTCGCCCGCTTTCGCTTCGGGGCCGGTGCCGACGATGAGGTCCTTGGTCACGAGCGTCGTCGGGGCGGGGCCCTTCGGCGGCGTGATCGTCGGCTCGGTCGCCAGCGGGCCGCTGGTGGGGGTCGTGCCGGTGGTGGCTTCCTTGGTTTTTTCGATGACCGCGTTCGCCGCGGAAGACTCGTTGCCGACGGTGATCGTGCTGGAGCCGCTCGAGCCGCAGCCCGCGATCAGCGTCGCCGCGCCGAGCGCCGCGATCCCGAGGCCGCGGTTGGTGAGGTGGGGTTTGGATAGGTTCATCACGGTTGCGCAGCCTAACGGAAGGCGACACATTTGTGGTGCCACCTCGCCGACGGCCGCCTGAGAACCCCGGCGCCGGCGCTGAGCCGCCCTCCGGGGCGGTGGCGCCGGCTGGCCGTGGAGCAGTGCGCGGGCCAATCGCGCTACGATCGATTCGGACCGTGCTAGGCGGGGAGGTAGCGGTGCCCTGCACCCGCAATCCGCTCTAGCGGGGCTGAACTCCCCCCCGAGGGGCGTTTCGCTCCGGTCGCTCCGCGGTCGGGGGCGGCGATGGGTCGGGTCCCGCGCGGTGTCGGCTTGTGAACCAGGTCAGGTCCGGAAGGAAGCAGCCTTAAGCGATCCCCGGCAGGCGCAGCGGGCGCTCCCGATCCGGAGCCTCCGGCGGCGATCGGCGGGCGGTGGCGAAGCCTCGACGGGGGGTGCACGGTCCGCTATGAACAGCGCTCGTACACCCGCCATGAACGGTTGGTGCGCGTCAGCGCGAAGCCGCTCGGCACGGCCACCGGCCGGTGGGGGTCGTTGGGGTCGAGGATGTAGTCTTTCTGCACTTCGGCGTCGGCGGGATCGACGTAGGTGCCGCGTGTGATCGTTTCGCTCTGCAGGTTGGCGAGCGCGTTCGGCGGCGCCGTCAGCCACAGCGCCAGCAGCGGGATCGGCGCGTGGTTGGCGACGCCGATCGGCTCGCAGTTGGTGACGATCGCGTGCGCCCGCACGAGCGCCACCAGTTCGTTCTGGATCCGCTGTTGGCGGTCGAGCGCGTCCAGTTGGCGGTGGTTGGTGCGGTATTGCGAGGGGATCGACGCCACCAGCAGAAGCGCCGACACCCCCGCCGCGAGCATCCACCAGCGCCGGTGGGGATGCTCGCGCGGCAGCTCCCACCAGCCGCTCAGCGCGGCGCCGGCGAACACGCACAGGATCGCGGCGGCGAGGAACGCGTAGCGTTCGTCGATCGGCAGGCCGACGGTGGCGAACGCGGCGAACACCGCCACCGCCGCCGCCCCCGCGATCGCGCCAATCAGCGCGCGGGCGCGCAGCCACACCAGCGCGAGCACACCCCCGAGCGCGGCGACGGCGAGCGCGAATGGACCGAGGACCGCGCCGATGCGCCGCGGGATGTACTCCGGCACCTTTGCGATCCCCGTCTCGCGGTGCAGCGTTTCCGCCGTGTGGCGCGTGTTGGTGAGCGACCACAGCGGGTGCCCCGTCACCAGCCAGTCGCTCGCCACCCACACGAGCGGGGCCGCGAGCACGAGCAACACCAATCCAGCGAGCTGGCGGGGTGTCCGAGGGGTTGCCCCCTTCCCTGCGCCGGTTTGTGCAGGAGCGCGTGTGCGCTCGCTCTCCACGTCTGGACGCG
>DATMMB010000427.1:0-17596 GCA_035569895.1 Solirubrobacteraceae bacterium
CGTGCTCATGGTGACCAGCGCACCGGTGCTCATCCGCATTCCCCGATTCACTCGCAACCCCGACCTCCCGCGCACCACCGCACCGCCGCTCAGCCACACTCCCGTCCACACCCCCACCCACCGGCGGTAGGACATCACAGCCGGCCCCGTGTCCCCAGTGATACAAAGGGTACAAGGGGCATCTCCAAAACTGGACATACCGTCAAAGGGCCAATGCAGACGCCCGGCTCGACTCTTCCTCATAACCCGCGTGGACCGCTGACCCGGCCGCGGCGTGTGGACACAGATCGCAGCGGAACTGGAGGAGGTGCCACCGGCAAAATCCCCTCCTGCGTCGTCGGCCCCGAAGGCAGGCAAGGACCGCGGGGTGCAACCGGCGCAGCCGGCCCACAGGGCCCCACCGGCTCCGCTGGCGCAAGGGGCGAAACGGGTCCGCGGGGCCCTACTGGTGAAACGGGGTCGCGGGGCGTCAAGGGAGAAACCGATGCGACTGGCCCCGAAGGACCGCGCGGCGCGGAAGGCCCTCCCGGTCCCACCGGCGTGCAGGGCGACAGGGGAGAACCGGGTGCTCGCGGGGTGAGCGGCGAAACCGGTCCTCAGGGTCTCCCCGGGCCCGCGGGCGCAACGGGCAAAGAAGGACCACCGGGAGCCGCGGGCCCCACCGGACCGCGAGGCGAACAGGGCGAACCGGGAGCACAGGGCCCCACCGGGTCGCAGGGTCTCAAAGGGGAAGCCGGACCACAGGGCGTCAAAGGCGAAACCGGAGCACAGGGGCCCCAGGGCAAACAAGGCGTCGCGGGCCCCGAAGGCAAAGAAGGACCACAGGGCCCCACCGGGCCGGTGGGGCCGAAAGGCGAACGCGGCGAAACCGGCGCACAAGGCATCGCGGGCGAAACCGGAGCAGACGGCAAGGAAGGACCACAAGGTCCCACCGGGCCAGCTGGGCCGTCCGGCGAAAAGGGCGCACGCGGAGAACGCGGCGAAACCGGCGCACAAGGCATCGCAGGCGAAACCGGAGCACAGGGCAAACAGGGTGTGGCGGGCCCCGAAGGCAAAGAAGGCCCGCAGGGGCCGACCGGCGAACGCGGCGCGCAGGGCATCGAGGGCGAAGCCGGACCGGAAGGCAAAGAAGGGCCCCAGGGGCCCACCGGACCGGCCGGGGGGAAAGGCGAACGCGGAGAAGAAGGCGCAACCGGGCTCCCGGGCGTCAAAGGCGAAACCGGACCGGAAGGGCCGACGGGCAAAGAAGGACCGCAGGGCAAAGAAGGCGCCAAAGGCACAACCGGGGAAAAAGGCGCCACGGGCACGGAAGGGAAAGAAGGCAAACAGGGCAAAGAAGGAAAAGAAGGCGCCAAAGGGACCACCGGAGAAAAAGGCGCCACGGGCGAAAAAGGCGCGACCGGAGCCGAAGGCAAAGAAGGCAAACAGGGCAAAGAAGGCGCCAAAGGAGAAAAAGGGGAACGTGGCGAAAAAGGCGAAAAAGGCGCCGGCTTCAACACGGGAGAATACGGGGCGCTGACCGAACGCGCACAGGGCACCGAATTCGAACCGTCGACGCTCGAACCGGTGCAGGTGATCTTGACGGTGTCCTGTCAGACGGCCACCGAAACAACCGTACAGGTGTCGGTGGGGGGCACGGTGGTGGCGGAAGACGTGGTAAGCAAAGCCGCGACGGGCACCACGAAGGTGGCGCTAACATTCATCGTCCCCGCGGGCAAGAAGTGGAAGGTGGCAAGCAACGCGGGGATCACACTGATCAGATCCACCTACCTTACGATCTGACCTCAGCGCCGCGCTGGAGCAGCCGTGGGCGGGCCGGCGTGCACACGTGCGTGCCCGTCCCCGGTGTGACATACCCGGCTGGCGTGCTACGCCACCCGAGCCATCTCGGGCACCAGCTCCGCCTCAGCGGCGGTCTGCGTCTCAGCCACCGTGTGCGTTTTGGGAGCCGTCTCAATCTCGGACGTGGCCGCTCCGGCGTCCCCCGCCCGCGGTACCTCGGCCGCCGGCGGCAGGCGCCGGGAGAGCACCTTGGAGACACCGTTGCCGGCCATCGAGACGCCATATAGCCAGTCGGCGGCCTCCATCGTGCGCTTCTGGTGGGTGATCACGATGAATTGCGCGCGGCCCGCATAACGGCGCAGCAGCGCGAGGAAGCGTTCGAGGTTGAGGTCGTCGAGCGCGGCCTCAACCTCATCGAGGATGTAGAAGGGGCAGGGGCGAGCAAGGAAGACGGCGAACAGGAAGGCGAGCGCGGTCATCGACTTCTCACCGCCGGAGAGCAGCGAGAGGCGCTTGGTGGACTTGCCGGCGGGGGTGATCTCTATCTCGACGCCGTGCTGGCCGATCTCCGATCGGCCCTCGTCGAGCGACTCCAAGCCGCCGTCTTCCTCGGGCGCGCCGTCGGCGCCCGTGAGCGGCCTCGACCCCCCCTCCTTTCCGCCGCCGCCCTTCCCGTCCGCGCCACCGGCACGCGCGGCGTCGGCGCCGCCGTCGGGGACCAAAGCCGGGGGACGCTCGCCTCCAACCGATTCGGTGGACACTCGCTTTGCTGAAGCCGGGGGACACGCGCCTTCGGCGCTAGTCCCCGATTCGGTCAGCATTCCGGTTTCGGTCAGCTGGCCGCCGAGCACCTGCCGCGGGGCGAGGGCGTCCTTGACGAGCCGCAGTTGGCCGCCGCCGCCGGGAAAGAGGTCGCCGGCGAGCTCGGCGAAGTTGCGTGCGGCGGCGTCGAAGGTTGCACGAAACGTCTCGTGGATCTGGCGGTCGGTGTCGCGGATCAAAGCGCGCAGCTCACGCAGAGCACTCTCAAGGTCGGCGCGACGAGCCTCGAGCTCCTCGACGTGGGCCAGCGCCTCGGCGTACTCTTCCTCGGCCAGCGGGTTGACGGGGCCAAGCTGCTCGCGGCGGCGGCGCAGGCGCTCCACACGCACGGTGAGCGCGGCGACCTGCTCGGCGTCGAGCGGCTCGGGGTCGCCTTCGTCGCCCTCAAGCTCCAGCCGCCCGCGGATTTCACGCAGCTCGAGCACGGCCTCCTCGGTGTGGTCGCGCAGACGTTGGGCGGCGACCTCGGCGGCGGTGACGGCCTCGCCCGCTACACGCAACCGGACCTGTAGCTCGGTCTCCTCGGCGGCGCAGGCGCGCAGCTCGGCGGCCATCTGCTCGCCCGCCTCGCGGTGGCTGTCGAGCTCGCTCCGCAGCTCGGCGGCGCTCGCGGCGACCGCCTCGCCGGCGATGCGCAACGCCGAGGCGAGCCGGTCGGCGAGCGGCGCGAGCGTCGTATCGGCGGCGTGGATGGCACGCAGGCGCTCCAGCCGCTCGACGCGCTCGGCGCGTTCGGCGGCGAGGCGGTCGGCGGTACGGCGCTCGGCGGCGAGCTCGCCCTCCAGCTGGGCACGGCGCACCGCGAGCGGCCCCTGCTCGGGGGCGGCACTGCGCTGCTCGATCAGCCAAGCGGTGTGGCGCTCGCGCTCGCGCGTCTCGGCATGGTCGCGGAGGGCTTCGCGCAGTGCGCCGTCGGCCTCCTCGCGCGCGAGCTCAGCGGCGTGTGCTTCCTGCTGGGCGCGCTCGGCGGCGGTGCGCGCCTGGTGCTCGGCGGCGGCGGCGCGCTCAACCGCAACGATCAGCCGCTCGCGCTCGTTGCGGCGCGCGAGCACCCGCTCGGAGCCGCCCTCGGCGATCTGGCGCACCTCGCCGGTGGCGGCAAACCAGACACGGCCCCGGGGCGTGACGGCGATCCCGGCGAAGTCATCGGGCAGCTTCTCCAGGCGCTCGAGCACCCACGCATCGGCGAGCAGCCGCGAGGCGAGCGCCAGCACCGCCGGAGGGCCATCGACCAGCTCCAGCAGCAAGCGTGCCTCCGGAACGGGAGGAGCGGGAGAGCGCGAATCATCGCCCGCCGACGCACCACACGACACCGCGCCCTCCATAACCGCCATACCACCCGCAACCCCGCCCTCCGCCGAGGAACCGGGCTCGGCGAGCAGCGCGGTGGCGCCATCGGGCCCGGCGTGGTCGAGCAACGCGGCGGCGTGCGCGAGATCGGGCACGAGCACAGCATCGAGGCGCGCGCCCAGCGCGGCGGCGAGCGCCAGCTCATACCCGGGCTGCACCCGCAGCTCATCGCTGAGCGCCAACGGAGGGTCACCCGCTGCGTTGCGCAGCGCGCCCCCCAGCGGCGCGGAATGGTGGCGCAGAAACTGGTTGACGGCCGCCAGCTCGGAGCCCACACGGGCGGCGTCGCGCCGTGCGGAATCGACCGCGCGCTCGGTGTCGCGCAGCGCCTCGCGGGCCTGTTCGGCCCGCTCATCGGCCTGCTCGCGCGCCTCGCGTGCGTCAGCGCGCGCGGTGTCGAGCTCGGCCACCTCGGCGGCGGCGGCGGCGCGCTGACGCTCCAGATCGGAAAGCTCTTCTTGGAGCTGGCACTCGCGCTCGCGCTCGAGCTCGGCGAGCTGCTGCTCCAGCGCCTCGATCCGCTGTGCCCCCTCAGCGTCCAAGCCCTCCTCGCCGCCATCCCCGACGACGACCGGCGCGAGCTGCTCGATTTCGCGCTCGAGGCGGACGAGGCGCTGGGCGAGATCGGCGGCGCCAGTAACAGCCTGCTCGTGTCGCAGCTGCAGGCGCTCGGCCGCGGTGCCGGCGTGGAGCGCGCGCCGGGAGAGCTCGTCGTGGCGCTCGGAGCGCTCCGCGAGGGCGCGCTCAGCGAGGGCACGGCGCTCAACAACCCGTTGCAGGCCGGCTTCGACCTCGGCGCGCGCGGCACGGGCCGCCTGCACGGCCGTCTCGGCGTCGGCGAACTCAGCGCGCCTGACGCGCAGCGCCTCGCGTGCCAGCTGCAAGCGCGCTTCGAGCATCTGATGCTCCAGGCGCGCGTGCAGCTCGGCGGCCTCCGCCTGGCGCTTGAGCGGACGCAGACGGGAACGCGCCTCACGCTCCACATCGAGCGCGCGGTCGAGGTTGCCCTGGGTACGTTCGAGCTTCAGCTGGGCGCGGCGGCGGCGCTTGCGGTGCTTGCCGAGGCCGGCGGCCTCCTCGATCAAGAGGCGGCGGTCGTACGGCTTGGAGGTGACGATCGCCTCTACGCGGCCCTGCGAGATGACGGAGTGGGTCTCCTTGCCGAGGCCGGTGTCGGAGAGCACCTCGATCACGTCCACCAGCCGGCAGCGGGCGCCGTTGAGGCGGTATTCGCCCTCGCCTGATCGGTGCAGGCTGCGCATGATCGAGATCTCGCTGAGCGGGAGCGCGACGGTGCCATCGGAGTTGTCGAGCACGATCTCGACCTCCGCGGAGCTGCGCGCCTGCACGCCGCGGCCGCCACCGAAGATCACGTCCTGCATCGAGGAGCCACGCACCGCCAGAGGCGACTGCTCGCCCATCGCCCATAGGACGGCGTCGGTGATGTTGGACTTGCCCGACCCGTTGGGCCCGACCACGACCGAAACGCCCGGCCCGAAGTCAAGCCGGGTGCGGTCAGGGAACGACTTGAACCCCTTCAGTGTGAGGGACTTCAGGTGCATATCAGGCCTGCAACCTTTCCACCGCCTCGCGCGCGGCCTGCTGCTCGGCATGCTTCTTGCTGCGTCCAGAGCCGCTGCCGAGCGGGCGGCCCTCCACCGAGGCGGACACCTCGAAGACGCGCTCGTGCGGCGGACCGCGCTCGGCGGTGACCTCGTAGGTGACGAGCTCGCCGCGCTGCGCCAGCAGCTCCTGCAGCGTGGACTTGAAGTCGACCGGGTTCTCGAGCGCCTGCTCGATCTCGGGTCGAAACGCCTCGACCACCGCCTCGGCGGTGCGCTCGTAGCCGAACTCCAGGTAGCAAGCTCCGATCACCGCCTCGATCACCGATGCCAGCACGCGCTCGGTGGCACCGAGCACCGTCGCGTTCTCCTGCACGCCAGCGGGCGCCGCGGCGCGCAGCCGGGCTGGAACCTCCAGGCGTTCGGCCACCGCTCTGCAGGACGGACCCGACACCGCCTGCGCACGGATCTTCGTCAGGCGCCCGGCGCCGAAGCGCTCGGCCTCCAAGCGCGGATACAGGTGGGCGGTGACCGCCAGCCCGAGCACGCTGTCGCCGAGGAAGGCGAGACGCGCGTATGAGTCGCCGCGTCGCTCGCTCCATGAGGCGTGCGTGAACACCTGCCGGGCCAGCTCCTCGGGAAGCTCCTCCAAGAGCGTGTTCAGCAGCTTCATCCGCGCGCATCAAACCTCTGCGCTGCGGCGGGTTGCGCCAGCACGAAGTCGACGGCTTGTCCCACCGTCTTGATCTCAACGGCCTGCTCGTCGGAGATATGCACGCCGTAGGTGTCTTCGAGCTCCTGCACGAGTGTGTAGAGGTCGAGCGAGTCGGCCTCGAGATCCTCCTTGAAGCGGCTTTCCTCCCCGATCCGATCGGGCTCGATGCCGAGCTCGTCGGCGAAGTGCTCGCGGATCAGCTCGTATACCTGCTCGCGAGTCATTCCCGTGGAGGCTAGCGCTCCGTGCGGATGGCGGGCCGCACGCCCCTCGCATCAAAACAGCGGCGAAGACAGCCACCCGGCGGTCGATCGCTCCAGGCGGACCCAACGCGGCAATCCGACCGCTGCGGCCCCACGCAGGGTACGCACCGGCCGTCAATCGCCGGACGGGCGCACGGGGGTGGCGCGCAGCGCGCCGGCCCGCTCCAGCGCGGCGTGGGTCCGCCCGACGAGATCCTCCCGGGCCCCGTGTGAAGCGCGCAGGATCGCCTCCGCGAAGCCGCGCCGGCTGAAGCCTCCGTGCGGCACCACCCCGAGCCGGCGCAGCCCGAGCAGGTAGGCGCCACCCTGGCCCTCAGGGTCGATCTCATCGCGAAATGAGCGCAGCGCGGGCCGCAGCAGCGCGCCGCCGAGCTTCGCGCGGGGCGACGCGAGCGCGGCGTCGCGGATCGACCGCAGCATCGTTTGCGAGACGCCCTCCATCACCTTCAGCGCGACATTGCCGGTGAAGCCGTCGGTGACGATCACATCGGCGGCGCCGCTGGTGAGGTCGCCGCCCTCCACGTTGCCGACGAGCTCGAACGGCGTGGCGTTCGGCTCCATCTGGATTGGGCCGTCATCGCGCCTCGGGGGCGCGCCGTCCTCACCTGCGCCAGACCTGCGCTCGCGGGCGGCCGCGAGCCGCTCGGCGAGCTGGGCGCCCGCCGCGACGATCAGCGGGCTGCCGCGCGCCTGCTCCTCGCCGTTGGAGAGCAGCCCCACTCGCGGGCGCTCCACGCCGAGCACCACCCGGGCGAAGGCGGCGCCCATGAACGCGAACTGCACGAGGTGCTCCTCGCGTGCCTGTGCGTTGGCGCCCACGTCCAGCAGCGTCACTGGATGCCCAGGCACCGGCAACGGCAGCGCCAGCGCCGGACGGTGGATGCCCCGCCCACGCTTGACGTTGAAGAGCCCAGCCGCCAGAGCGGCGCCGGTGCCGCCGGCGCACACGAGCGCCTGTGCGCGATCCTCCGCGACCGCGCGCGCGGCCTGCACGATCGAGGCGTCGGGGTGGGTGCGCGCGGCGTGCGCGGGGTCGGGGCTCTTGGCGATCGACAGCGGCGCGTCAACCACCTCGATCCCACCGGGTGGCTCGCAGGGCGAGCCGGCTGGGTGGGTGGTGTGGGTGGGAAATCCCATCTCCGCGCGCGGGCCAAACAGCAGCACGCGCGCGCCCCGGCCGGCGGCGAGCATCGCTCCCGCCGCCACCTCCGCCGGTCCGAGGTCGGCACCGTTGGCGTCGACCGCGACCACCGGCGCGTCAGTGCTCGTGGTCGTGCTCCTCGATGTGGTCGGTCGGCGCCGCGACCTCGCGGCCAGCGTAGGTGCCGCACACGGCGCACACCCGGTGCGGGCGACGCGGGCTGTGGCAGCGCGGGCAAGCGCGCAGCGCCGGCGCGTCGATTCTGTGCTGCGCGCGGCGCTTGGCGGTGCGGCTGTGCGATTGCTTCTGCTTGGGGACGGCCATCGGCTGGCAAGGGTATCAGCCGCCCGGCGTTCCGCCGCGGTGCAGCCCAACGCGACGCACCGCCGCCACCCCACATCCCACCACCCCACATCCCGCCATCGCACATCCCTATCGCACATACCGCCATCCACGTCCCGCCATCGCGCTTCGCGCCCTTGCCCAATGCCAGCCCCGAGCGGCACCGCCGCCGCACGCCCAGCGGTCCTCCCGCTACAGCTTCAGCTCCCGCAGCTTCGCCCAGCGGGGATCGGGCTCGCGCTCGTGGCGGTGGTCGGGTCCCGCCTCGTTGAGGTCGGCGGCACACTGCGGGCACAGGCCGGCGCAGTCGGGGCGACAGAGCACCTTGGCGGGGGCACTCAGCGCGAATGCGTCGTGCGCCCAGGCCGCGAGGTCGAGCGTATCGCCGTGGACGTACGGACTTGACAGCTCCTCGCCGCCGGGGCAATCGACCTCGCGGGCGTCCACCTCGGCCACTGGAGCGGCCGCCGCCAGGCAGCGCATGCACGGCCCCGCGAGCGCCGCGGCGAAGCGCAGCCGCAGCGCATATCCGTGGCCAATCATCCGCGAGACATCCAGTGTCACCGCCGGGCGGCGCGGGTCGGCGAGGTAGCGCTCATCACCGAGCACCAGGGGCGCGATCTCCACCGCCAGACTCAGTCGTCGCCCCTCGCCGGCGCTGAGACGCAGACTCTCGAGGCCGAGCTGGTCGGTGGGCGCAGACACGTCATCCAGGGTACCCGCCCAACCACCGCCCGGAATGCGAACAGCGTGGTCGGGGTCGCAAGACGCGGCTCCCACCGAGCCCAACCGCCAGGAAACAACGGCATGGCGGGTCGCAAACGCAGCCCCAGCCGCTCCGGCGACGCAAAGTCGCTCCCGTCGCCAGTCAGGAACATCGGCCGCGACACACGACCGGGCGAGACCCAGCAAAACCCCCAATCGATCGACGCTTTTGCGCCGCCCGCAGCACGACATCCGGCGCTCTTCCAATTATGTGACACCACGACCGTAGAATCCTCGACTGCCAAATGGCTACGAGGGCTCAGCTGCGCAGGGCGGAACGGGCGCGGTCCGAACGGACGGGCGGCCGGTCGCGGCGAGCGCTGAGCCGATCGAGGCTCGCGGAGCGGGTGGGCGCCGAATGGTGGGCGTGGTCGTTCGTGCCGCTGTGCGCACTCTACATGGTGTTCGCGCTCGCGCACCTCGACCACATGCTGGTGAACACGTACGGAAGCTCGGACGTGAGCTCGGCGCCGGTGCTGGGCGAACTCTACCCCGGGCGATTGGTCGGCCATGTAGTCCTGGCGATCCTGCCGTTCTACTCGACGCTGCTGTTCGAGGACGCAACGCGCTGGCTGCCGGCGCACCGGGCGGTGTGGGAAGTCGGGCCATACATCCTCGCGCTGGTGTCGATCGCGCTGATGTCGTGGGCAACGTGGCGCGTCGCCGGACGGTGGGCGGCCGCGCTGACCGCGGCGATCCTGCTGTGCGCCGGCCCGACCGTGCTCGAATACATGCTCTGGCTGAACGATCACGCGACGAGCTGGTATTCGCTGGCGCTGCTTGCCGCGTTCCTGGTGCTGGTGAACGAGCACGGCGAGCGGATCGGGTGGCCGGGGCTGGCGGCGCTCACGCTCGTGGTCGGGGTGATCGTGGGCGTCAACGCCGCCTCCGACACGCTGCTGCTGCTCGCCGGGCTGCTGCCCCTGCTGTTCGCGGGCGTCGGCGCGTGGATGCTGGGCACGGGCGCGAGGGCGGCACGGACCATGGGCTGCTCATTGGCGGCAGCGGCGGCGATCGCGATGAGCGCGGTCGCGACGACGTCGATCATGCACGCGGGGGGCATCCTGCGCGGCGAACTAACGCTCAGGTTCGCCACCGAAGAATCCATCTCGAGCAACCTGCGCTCCTGGTGGGAGTCGATCGCCACGCTCGCCAACGGAAGCTTCTTCGGGGCGGCGGTGAGCTTCACGAGCGTCATGGCGTTGATCTGCGCGGCGATCAGCATCGGGGCGGTGCTGCTGATACCCAGATTCACCTGGCTCCAGCTCGCCGACTGGCGAGCTCGCGAGGATCCCGTCGAGGATCGGGCCGCCGCCTACATGATGTTCTGGACAGCCAGCGCCGTGTGCCTGTCGATCTCCTTCGTGCTCAGCGGCACCACCGATGGAACCGGCACCAACCGCTACCTGGTGGGCCTCGTGTACGCGGTCGCCGCGATCGTGCCGCTCCTCGCCCGCCGCGCCAGCGTCAAGGTGCGCGCGGTGATCGTGGCGGGCGCGTGTGTGTACCTGCTGAACTCGTTCGTCGCGCTCGCCGACAGCGGCTTCATCAATGCGCCGTCGGACCAGGGCCCATCGCCGCAGGTAGCCGCCGATGTGGCGCGGGTGGGGGAACGGCTGCACGCCATCCACGGCTTCGCGCTCTACTGGGATGCCTCCTCGATCACGTGGCGCTCCAACTTCAGGGTCGTGGTCGCGCCGATCGTCGGCTGCGAAAACCCCAACTACCCCGGGGCGCTGTGCGCCGGCCCATACAACTATCTGCAGCAGTGGTATCGCATCTGGCCATACCGCACGTTCGTGCTAACCGACTCGAGCGGCGCCGACGACGTGTGGCAGAACCCGAAGCTCGGGCCGACGATCGCCACCTACCACTTCGGCACGGTGACGATGTACGTCTACAACCACGACGTCGCGAGCACGCTGTTCAAACCGTGAGCGGACCCCGTCGATCGGCCGCGGCACACAACCCGCATCCACTGATCCGTGGTCGTGCCGCCGCCCGATGCCGGTCTCAGCCCGCTATCGGCGGGTTCACGCTCAGCTCCCGCTTGAGCACCTTGCCGGTGGCGTTGCGCGGGAGCGCCGGCAGGAACACCACCTCGCGCGGCACCTTGTAGCGGGCGAGGTTGTGCTTGACGTACTCCTTGACCTCCTCCTCGTCGAGCGAGGCGTCCCCGCGAGCAACCACGAACGCGCTCAGCCGCTGGCCGAACTGCTCGTCCTCGACGCCGATGATGGCCGCCTCTGCGATGCCCGGGTGCTTGGCGAGGAGGTCCTCGACCTCGCGCGGGAACACGTTCTCGCCGCCTGAGACGATCATCTCATCGTCGCGGCCATCCACGAACAGCCGTCCGCCGCCGTCGAAGTGGCCCATGTCGCCGGTGCTCATCAGGCCGCGCACGACCTCCTTGCCGCCGCCGCCGGTGTAGCCGTCGAACACCATCTCGTTGGCGGCGAAGATCCGGCCGCGCTGCCCCTGCGGCAGCTCGCGACCATCGGCGTCGAGGATCTTCACCACGGTGCCGAGCGGTGGACAGCCGGCCGTGCCGGGCGCAGCGCGCAGGTCGCGGGGGGTGGCGATCGTCGCCCACGCCACCTCGGTGGAGCCGTAGAGGTTGTAAAGCACCTCGCCGAAGGCGTCCATCACCCGCGTGGCGAGCTCACCCGGCAGCACCGAGCCGGAGGCGGCGATGACCCGCAGCGCGTCGGTGTCGTAGCGTCGCAGCGTGCTCGCCGGCAGCTCGAGCATGCGCTGCAGCATCACCGGCACGACCGCCAAGGCGCTGGCGCGGTGGCGGGCGAGGTCGGCGAGCGTCTGCTCTGGGTCGAAGCGCCGCCGCAACACAAGCGTCGAGGCGAGCGGCAGCGCGAGCGTGAAGTGCGCGTACCCCCAGGAGTGGAACATCGGCGCAGCGATCACGGTGGTCTCGCGCGCCCGCAGCGGGATCTTCGAGAACAGCGCCGCGGCCGGCTCCAGCGAGTCGGGCTGTTTGCGTTTGGCGCCCTTCGGCGTGCCGGTGGTGCCGGAGGTGAGGATCACGACACGACCCTTCTCCGCCGGGGGCTGCAGCGGCGCGGGGTCCCCGGCGGCGATCAGCTCCTCCACCGTCGGGTCGCCGCGGCTGGCGCCGTTGCTCGGCTCGCACCAGCTGAGGAAGCGTGGCATCCGCTCCGCGCCCTCGCTCACGAGCTCGGCGAACTCCTCGTCGTAGATCAGGGCCACCGGTGCCTCGCGGCGCAGCACGTCGGCGATCTGGGGTCCGGCGAAGGCGGTGTTGAGGTAGAGAATGCTGGCCCCGAGCTTCGCGCACGCGACGGTCGCCTCGATGAAGCCGCGGTGGTTGCGGCACATCAACGCCACCCCGTCCTGTTCGCGCACGCCCGCATCACGCAGGGCCCGTGCGAGCGCGGTGGTGCGCGCGTCGACCTCGGCGAACGTCAGCGTTCCGCGCTCGTCGACGATCGCCAGGCGCTCGGGATAGCGGATCGCGGAGATTGCATACGCCGCCGCCGAGCTCGAGCCCCAGCGGCGCAACGTTGCCAGCGCGCGGGCGACCTTGTCGGGCCGTTCCAGGCGCACCAGGCCGGTGCCCAGCAGTGTGCGGGCGACCTCCAGGCGGTGCGCTAGCGATGGGTTCATACGGCACAAACTACCCGACCGGGCGCGTCTTTCGCACATTTCGCCGGTGATTCGACCGGCGAGGGCCTGGCCTGGGTCTAGGAGACCTCGGCCGGCTCGTCCTTGCCCTGCAGCCGCTCGCGCCCGCGCTGCACGGCGGCGATGAACTTCGAGAGGTTGACCTCGAGCGTGCCGAGGATCTCATCGGCGTAGTCCTCGGCGCCGAGGCGGATCTCGCGCTCGCGCGCGCGGGCGTCCTCGACGATGTCCTCGGCGGCGCGCTCGGCCTGCTTGGTGACCTCCTCCTCGCCTACGAGTCGCTCCTGGCGCTCACGCGCCTCCTTGACGATTCGCTCGGCCTCGCGCTTGGCCTCCGCCAGCATCTCCTGGCGCTCCTTGACGATCCACCGCGCCTGCTTGATCTCCTCGGGGATCGTCGCGCGCATCTGGTCGAGGATGTCGTAGATCTCCTCCTTATCGACCCGCACCTGGTCGGTGAGGGGCACCGGCTTGGCGTTGTGCACCAAGTCGTCCAGCTTGTCGATCAGCACCAATACATCCATCGAAACGCTCACCTCCACGCCGCCCGCCGCGCCGCGGCATGCGGGCAACGGTGCGACATCGAGCCCTGCATCCTACGCCGTCCACACCACAGGAGGCGTCTGGGCCCGCGCCGCGAGGGCCCTTTGCGCTGAAGGTCACGCATCACCTCAGAGGTCATTCGTCAGCGCCGGAGCTCTTCCTGCAACCGCGCCGCCACCTCCGCCGGCACGAGATCGTCGATCCGCCCGCCAAAGGTGGCGAGCTCCTTGACTCCGCTCGAGGACAGGAAGCTGTACTGCGAGCTGGACATCAGATACACCGACTCGATCTCTGCGTCCTGCCGGCGGTTGAGCTGGTGCAGCTCGAGCTCGTACTCGAAGTCGGAGATCGCGCGCAGCCCCTTGACGATCGCCTTCGCACCGACGCTGCGCGCGAACTCGACCACGAGGTTGCTGAACGGCGCAACGCGCACGCCGGGCAGGTCGGCGGTGGCGCGCTCGATAAACGCCACGCGCTCCTCGATCGAGAAGAGCGTGGCGCTCTTGCGCACCGAGCGGCGCACGACGGCGACCACCACCTGCTCGTACAGCTGCGCCGCTCGGCGGATCACGTCGAGGTGGCCGTTCGTGATCGGGTCATAAGAACCGGGACAGACGGCTGTCGATTTGTCGAGGCTCATCGCCGGCGTTGGATTGTGATCAAGGTGTCTCCGTAGCGCCGCTGCTGCTCGACCACCAGCAGCGGTGAGCACAGCGCCAGCTCGTTGCGCCGATCGCTCTCCGTCACCACGCGCGCTCCAGGCCCGAGCAGCGGCGGCAGCGCCTCCCGCAGCTCGCGCCCCAGCACACCCGCGTGTCGGTAGGGCGGATCAACGAAGACCAGATCGTATGTCTCCGCGCCCGCCGATGCGTCGCGCAGCACCGCGCGGGCATCGGCGCGGCGCACCTCGGTCTCCTCCGCGCCGAGACCCAACTCGGCGAGATTGGCCATCAGGGCCTCCAGCGCGCGGGGGTCGCGCTCGACCAGGACCGCCCGCGCGGCGCCGCGCGAGAGCGCCTCGATCGCGAGCGCGCCGGTGCCCGCGAACAGGTCGAGCACAACCGCGTCCTCGATCCCGGGGGACGCGGCGGCGAGCATCGAGAAGAGCGCCTCCCTGACGCGGTCGGAGGTCGGCCGCGTCGCCGGGCCGCGCGGCGCGTGCAGCCGCCGGCCGCCGTAGGTGCCCGCGATGACCCTCACGCCCGTAGCGGCTCGTGCGCCTCCGCGCCGTACATACGCGACAGCGCGTCGGCGAGCAGGGCGTGCTCGGGCGCGGCGAGCGCAGGGTCGACCGCGAGCAGCCGTTGCGCGCACGCGCGGGCGCGTTCCAGGAGCGCCGCGTCATCGGGCAGGAGCGCCACGCGGGGCTCGGCCCGGCCGTGCTGGCGGGTGCCGGCGAGCTCGCCCTCGCCGCGCAGCCGCAGGTCGATCTCGGCGAGCTCGAAGCCGTCGCGGTGCTCGGCGAGCGCCCGCAGCCGGCGCGCGCCCGAGGGGCCGAAGAGCAGGCACAGCGAGGGGTGCTCGCCGCGGCCGATGCGTCCGCGCAGCTGATGCAGCTGAGAGATGCCGTAGCGCTCGGCGTTCTCGACGAGCATCACCGTCGCGTTGGGGACGTCGATCCCCACCTCGATCACGCTGGTCGCGACCAGCACGTCGGCGGCACCGGAGGCAAACCGCGCCATCGCCGCGCGCTTCTGCGGTGGGCGCAGCTGGCCGTGCAACAGCTCCAGGCGAAAGCCGCGCAGCTCTCCCGCACGCAGGCGCTCATACTCGGCGGCGGCGGCGCGCGCCTGCAGCTCCTGCGACTCCTCCACCAAGGGGCACACGACGTACGCCTGGCGGCCGGCGCGCAGCTCCTCGCGCAGCCGCTCGTACGCCCGCGCCCGCGCCCGCTCGCCGGCGGCCACGTGCGTGGCGATCGGATGCCGCCCCGAGGGCAGCTCGCGCAGGCACGTGACGTCGAGGTCGCCATACTCGGTGAGCGCCAACGTGCGGGGGATCGGCGTGGCGGTCATGTGCAGGACATGCGGGGCGAGCCCCTGCGGCCCGCTGCCGTCGAGCGCCGCGCGCTGGCGCACGCCGAAACGGTGCTGCTCGTCGATCACCGCCACCGCCAGACGGTCGAAGCGGACATCGTCCTCGATCAGCGCATGGGTGCCGACCACCAGCGCCAGCTCGCCGCTCGCGAGGCGGCCGACGACCTCCGCGCGGCGGCGCGGCGGGGTGGAGCCGGTGAGCAGCGCCGCCGGCAGCCCAAAGAGGGTTGCTTCGCCCGCCGGCCGATCGGCGGCGCGCTCGCGATCCGCGGCACGCTCGCCTTCCTCGACTTGCGTGCGGCCAGCTTCGCCGTCGGCGAAGAGCGCGTCGGGCACAAGCGTCCGCAGCGTCGCGAAGTGCTGCTCGGCGAGCGTCTCCGTCGGTGCCATCAAAGCCCCCTGCATGCCGTGCTCGACCGCGCGCAGCAGCGCATACAGCGCCACCACGGTCTTGCCGGATCCGACCTCCCCCATCAGCAGGCGCTGCATCGGGCACGCACGCGCGAGATCGGCGTCGATCGCCACGATCGCGGCGGTCTGGTCTGCCGTCAGCGTGAACGGCAGCTCCTGTAGCCAGCGCGCGGTCAAGGAGCACTCGCCGAATGGCGAGTCCCCGCTCGTCGGATCCATTCCGGTCTTGGGAGGAGGTTCGGGCGAGGGGCGCCCGCCGGTTGGCGCTCGATCGAGAGCCGACCGCTCGGCAAGCGCAGTTGCGCTGCCCGAGCCGCGCAGCGTGCGGCGGCGCAGCAGCGCCAGCTGCATCAGCAACAGCTCCTCGAACGCCAGCCGTGCGCGCCCGGCCTCCGCCTCCTCGGCGCTGCTCGGGAAGTGCATCGCGGCGAGCGCGTCGGCACGGTCGGGCAGGCGCTCGCGCGCGCGCATCCGCGCCGGCAGCGGCTCCTCGACGTGCGCGAGCGCGCCGCGGTGCCGGCCCACCAGCGCCGCGATCTGCGTCGAGCTGACACCGAGCGTGGCGGGATAGTGCGCGATCTCCCCCGCCGCCTCGCCGCTCGCGAGCTCCCCCCCGGGCGCGTGGTGGACGACCGCGAAGCGCCCCCCCGGCTGCGCTTTGCCGTGCAGCAGCAGGCGTGTGCCGGGGGGGTAGCGCTCCACCAGCCACGGCTGGTTGAAGAACGCGACGCGCATCGACCCGCTCCCGTCGAACACGCTCGCCTCCACCAGCGGGCGCATCCCACGGCGGCGTACCGGGCGAGCGGCGATCGACTCGACCTCGACCGCCACCGTCGCCTGTTCGCCGGGGCGCAGCCGCGCGATCGCGCGCGCCTCGCGGCGGTCGCGCGGCAGGTGCTCGAGCAGCGCCCCAACCGTGTCGATCTCGAGCGTGCGCAGCCCCTCGGCCTGCCGGGAGGCGTGCACGTCGAGCGACTGCGCGAGGTGGGAGCGGCGCGGCCAGCGCACCGGCGCTTCGTACAGCTCGGCGCGCGTCAGCGGGCGATCGGAGGCGAACGCGCTCGGACACGGCGCGAGGGGCTTGGCGGTGGCAGTCGCCATCACCCCTCATGATGAACCGCTCGGCGGACAGGCGGCGGGGCCGCGCCGCCGTTGGCGCGGCCCCGCCGTTCACGGCAACTGCCGAATGTGCAACCTACCGAACTAGAAGACGCCGTATTCTTCTTTGCTCGTCAGGCTGACGTCGGCTTCGCCTTCGAGCGTGGCCTTCTTGCCTTCTTCGTTGGCCAGGCCGAGTGTGATCGGTTCTTTTTTGCTGTTTTCAGCTTCGGTGATTTCCGATTCGCCCGTCTGGTACTGCAGCACGCCGGTGACGGCTTCTACTTTTTCTTTTTCCACCAGCGCGGCTATCTTGCCTTTGATTTCCGCTTTCGGGCTACCGGCGAGGCCGCATTTTTCGAATTCAACCTTGGAGAAGACTCCTTCACCTTTGGCCGGCTTGAATAGGACCGCAAGCCTTCCGATCAGTGCTGCTTTTGCCGCTTTCTTGACGGTGACGATTTCGTTGATAGTTTCGACGTTCGAAACTTTTACTCCTTTGCAGGGGAAGCCTGCGATGGTGGCTGAGCATCCTTTGAATTCGATCAGCTCTTTCGCGGACGTGCCGGGTATGCCGCCTTCGATCTGGCCGCCGGAGGTCAGCGACGTGCATTTGGTCACTGCTTCGGCGTTGAACAGGCCTTTGCCCCGCAGGACGAATTCTTTGCTCTTCATCGAGGCTTCGATCGTCCGTGCTTCTTTTTCTTCCAATTTTTTCCCTTTGACATGGTAGGCGTATTCGGCCGCCGACGCCTGCGCGACCGCCACGACGCCGAATGCGAACATGGCGACCAGGCAGAGCCCGGCCAGCTTGATGCGTGTCATTCTGGTTGTCTCCTTTGTGAATTGTCGAATGCGCAGGGGCCAGCGCTCCGATCCTGGGGGGTCAGAAACATTTTCCGGCGCCTGCAGTGCCGCCACACCGATAGCCAGGTTGGCGACCATCCCAAAGCTACCCACTGAGGAGAGGAACATGGTCCTATGTCTCCGACCAAGCAGGAAAACGTCGCCGAACATTACGGCGAACTCTCAAAATGGTTTACGCAAGCGAATTTGCGACAAAGAAAAGCGCGCTTACCAAATTCCCCGTCGGGCCTACCGATGCG
>DATMMB010000428.1:0-4346 GCA_035569895.1 Solirubrobacteraceae bacterium
GCACGCGGTCAAGGGCATCAACATCACGTTCCCGGCCAACGAGGTGACCGCGATCATCGGTCCGTCGGGTTGCGGCAAATCGACGATGGTTCGCTGTATCAACCGGATGCACGAGGAGATCCCCGGGGCCCGCGCCGAGGGGCAGGTGCTGCTCGACGAGCAGGACGTGTACGGCGCGGGGGTCGACGTGATCGCCGTGCGCCGCGCCGTCGGCATGGTGTTCCAGAAGCCCAACCCCTTCCCCACCATGTCGATCTTCGACAACGTCGCCGCCGGGCTGCGGCTGACCGCCAAAGGTCGCGGCGAGCTGCAGCACCGCGTCGAGAGCGCGCTGCGCGGCGCCGGCCTGTGGGACGAGGTGTCAGACCGCCTCGCCTCGCCGGGCGTGGGCCTCTCCGGCGGTCAGCAGCAGCGCATGTGCATCGCCCGTTCGCTGGCGGTCGACCCCGAGGTGCTGCTGATGGACGAGCCGTGCTCCGCCCTGGACCCAATTGCCACGCTGAAGATCGAGGAGCTGATCGAGCAGCTCAAGCAGCGCATCACGATCGTGATCGTCACCCACAACATGCAGCAGGCCGCGCGCGTGGCCGACCGCACTGCCTTCATGCTCGCTGGCGAACTGGTGGAGGTGGGCCCGACCGAGGAGATCTTCACCAAACCGTCGGACCCGCAGACGGAGGAATATGTCACCGGAAAGTTCGGCTAGCGGAGGGTGGCGCAGTCAGCCGAAGGCTGACGAGCCGGGCCCCTCCTTTTCGGATTCCTACGGCCCTGCGGGGCGCGCGCCCGCGCCGCGCACGCGGGGCGCGCAGGCGGCAAGCGCCGGCGGGGCAACGGGGAGCGCGCTCGCCGGCCCCACCCCGCGCCAGCACTTCCAGCAACAGCTGCGCGAGCTCGAGCAGCGCGCGCTCGGGGGCCTCGACATCATCGTCGAGCAGCTCGACCGGGTGCTGGAGGCGCTCGAGCACCAGGACGTCGAGCTCGCCGCGATGGTGATCGCCGACGACGACCGCGTCGACGGGCGCTACCTGGAGATCCACCAGGGCATCCTCTCGCTGCTGGCGCTGCAGGCGCCGGTGGCGGGCGATTTGCGCGTGGTGGCGGCGCTGCTGCACGTGATGAAGAACATCGAGCGGATGGGCGACCAGTGCGTGAACATCGCCAAGCTGATCCCGCTCTCCGGCCACGAGCCGCCGCGGCGGCGCGAACTGCTCGAGGCGCTGTTGAAGATGGGCGCGCTCGCCCGCTCGGAGGTGACGCAGTGCAAGGCCGCGTTCGCCACCCGCGACGTCGCCTTGGCGGAGGACCTCGTGCGCCAAGACCGCGCGATCAACCGCCTCAACCGCGACATCTTCCGGATGGCGCTGGAGGTCGGCGACGACCCCGACACGCGCGAATGGGCGATGCACATGATCCTCGTCGCACGGGCGTTAGAGCGGATCGGCGACAACGCGGTCGACATCGGCGAGCAGGTCGCGTTCGTCGTCACCGGATTGTTCCGCGAGTTCTCGGACTCCTCGCAGCCGGTGGGACGTGATTGAACCGCGTGGCATTTGTCGCAAATAGCGGGACGCTGCTGTGAAGATCCTGTGACTATCGTCCGCGCGAGAAACACTACGCCAGCGAATTTGCTTAGACTGAGGTCCGCGATGATGGAAACCATCCGCGCCGAGCAGGGGGGCCATGCGGACGCTCGCAGCCCCTCCTCGACAGCCCCGCCGCTACGAGTGGCGGTTCTCGACCGCGACAGCGGCTTCATCCAGGTTCTCTCCAAGAGACTCGATCGCCTCGGCTGGGAGCATCGCGTGCTCGGCAGCCCCGTGCCGCCCGACGCGATCGGCGCGATGCGCCTGTCCGCGCTCGTGGTCGACCTCGCCGTGCTCGGGCCGCAGGCGTGGGAGTGGCTGGAGCGCCTGTGCGGCGCGCTGCCCGACCTCGGGATCGTCGTCTGCACGGGGCCGTCCACCGTCGCCCAGCGCGTGCGCGGGCTGCGGCTGGGAGCCGACGACTGGATCACCAAGCCCTGCCACCCCGAGGAGGTGATCGCGCGCATCCAGAGCGTCGTGCGCCGCCGCCGCCGTCCGGCGGGCCGCGCCGAGGTGAAATCGGTCACCGCCGGCGAGGTGGAGATCCGCTCCGACCGCTTCCAGGCGTTCGTGAACGGCCGCAGCCTCGACCTCACGCGCCGCGAGTTCGAGCTGATCGAGCTGCTCGCCGCCGCCGACGGGAGGGTGCTGGAGCGCGAGGAAATCTACTCGCGGCTGTGGGGGTATGCGATGGTGCGCGGCGACCGCTCGGTGGACGTGTTCGTGCGCAAGCTCCGCCAGAAGCTCGAGAAGGCATCGGCGGAGTGGCGCTACATCCACACCCACTTCGGCATCGGGTATCGCTTCGCCGCCGAACCGGCCGACGCGGCGCCGGCGCCCGAGCCGCTGCAGGAGGCCGCCGACGGCCCGACCCCCGCGCTCGCGCTCGAGCCGGACAAGGTCGAGGCGCTGGTTTAGGAGCCCAGCTCCTCGAGGTCGGCGCGCACCATCCGCTCCACCAGCCGCTCGAAGCTCACCTCCGCCCGCCATCCGAGCCGCTCCTGCGCACGGCTCGGGTCGCCGACCATCGACGTGACCTCCGGCGCCCGCACCAACTCCGGTGCGACGCGCACGTGATCCTCGAAGCTCCGGTCGACGCACGCGAACGCCGCACGCGCCCACTCGGCAACCGTGTGCGGGACGCCGCTCGCGAGGATGTAGTCCTCGGGCTGCTCCCGCTGGAGCATCAGCCACGCGCCGCGCGCGATGTCGCCGGCGAACGACCAATCGCGCACCGCCCGCAGGTCGCCGACCTCGACCTCATCGGCGAGGCCGAGCGCGACCCGCGCGGCGGCGCGTGTGAGCTTGCGCGTGACAAAGCGCTGGGGACGGCGCTCGGACTCGTGGTTGTAGAGGATCCCCGAGCACACATACATGCCCTCGTGGGCGCGCAGCGCCCCCACCAGCTGGTGGACGGCGAGCTTGGCGATCGCGTACGGGCTCTCGGGCCGGCAGGGCGTGTCCTCGCGCTGGGGGCACTCCCCAGCGGCGCCGAAGATCGCGCCGGTGCCCGCGACGAACACACGCGTGGCGGGGTCGATCTCGCGCACGGCCTCGAGCAGCGCCGCCGTCGCGTCGACGATCGCCGCGCAGGTCTCCGCCAGGCGCTCCCACGACGCCGGCACGAACGAGGGCGCGGCGAGGTGGTAGAGCTCGTGCGGGCGCACCTCCTGCACCGCGGCGCGCAGGCTCGCATGGTCGAGCAGCTCGCCCGGCAGCGCCCCGACCCGCCCGCGCAGGTGCTCGCACGCGCCGAGCGACGCATGCGGCCAGCCGCGCACCACGCCCGTCACCGCGTACCCCTTCTCCAGCAACAGCTCCGCGAGGAACGAGCCGTCCTGACCCGTCAGGCCGGTGATGAGCGCGCGGCGGGGGGCGTCGTCGCCTACGCGGGCCGGCATCCCCACGACGCCCTCTTGTGCCGGGGGGCCCCCGCTGCGTCCTCCGATCCCGCGAGCGCCTCCACCGTGTCCCCCGGTGCCGCCAGTGCCCCCGCCGCGCCGCTGTCGTGAACCTCAGCCACGCACCAGCCTGCGCTCGGCGGCGCTCAACAGCGCGTGGTCGGCGTCCACCATCAGGCGGATGAGCTGCTCAAAGCTCGTGCGCGGCTCCCAGCCGAGGTCGGCGCGGGCCTTGGAGGCGTCGCCGACCAGGTGGTCGACCTCGGCAGGACGCACGAGCGACTCGTCGATCGCGACGTGCCCGTCGATCTCGACGCCGGCCTGGTCGAAGGCGATCTCGACACATTCGCGCACCGAGTGGGCGGCGCCGGTGGCGATCACGTAGTCCTCGGCCTCCTCGCCCTGGAGCATCAACCACATCGCCTCCACATAGTCCTTGGCGTAGCCCCAGTCGCGTTCGGCGTCGAGGTTGCCGAGGCGCAGCTCCTCCGCCAGCCCCAGCCGGATGGCGGCGGCATGCCAGGTGATCTTGCGCGTCACGAACTCGAGGCCACGGCGCGGCGACTCGTGGTTGAAGAGAATTCCGGAGGTCGCGTGCAGCCCGTATGACTCGCGGTAGTTGACCGTGATGAAATGCCCGTACGCCTTCGCCACGCCGTAGGGCGAGCGGGGGTAGAACGGCGTCGACTCGGTCTGAGGCACCTCGCGCACCTTGCCGAACATCTCGCTGGAAGAGGCCTGATAGAAGCGTGCCTGCGGGCACACTTCGCGCATCGCCTCCAGCATCCGCGTGACGCCGACGCCGGTGAACTCGGCGGTGAGCGTGGGCTGGATCCACGACACTGCGACGAACGACATC
>DATMMB010000429.1:0-2745 GCA_035569895.1 Solirubrobacteraceae bacterium
CCGGCGGCGCTCGCGCGCGAGCGCGTTGAGCGCGGCGCGGCGCTCGTCTAACGACCACTCCACGCAGACGCACGCGAACAGCGTCATCAGCCAGCAGAGGCGCAGGAAGTCGCCGATATCCACACGCGAGGCGTAGAAGGAGGGTATCGCGCAGTTGGCGAGCGCCGCCGCGGCGGCGAACGCGCACGCGAGTGTGAGCAGCCGCGTGGTGGAGTCGCTCTCGCGCAGCGACTCGCGGCGAAGCGCGAACGCGGAGGCGCCGGTGAGCCCCACCAGCACGATCTGCGCGATCAGCATCCCGGTGGCGCTGCCGATCGGGCCTTCGGTGGTTTCGGGCGACACCGCGCGGGCGCTGAGCAGCACCGCGAGGATCGCCACGCCGGCGAGCGCGGCGGCCCAGCGCGCGGCGGTGCGCGTGGCGGTGCGGCTGGGGCGCCTGATCGTGCGGTCGGACGTGAGCGCGGCGAAGGCGATCACGCTCCAGGCGGCGAGCCGCCCGCCGAGCACGATCCACGCGACAGCGTGGCCGCCGAGCTCGATGTCGTTGGTGAGCAGCAGGCTGGTGCCGAGATTGGAAGCGGCGTTCACCGCCAGCCCCACCGCGAGCAGCAGGTCGCGGCGGCGCAGATGGCGCCAGAAGCGATCGAAGAACAGCAGCGCGGCGATCGTCGAGATCAACGTCGCGGTGGTCTGCACCGCGATCTGGTCGCCGGTGGTGTGCAGTTGGAGGTGGGTGCGGGGGATGAACGCGGTGGCGGCGAGCGCCAACAACGCGAGCGGAATGAGCGTTTCAAGCCCCGGGCGGTGCGCCGCCGCGCGGTGGCCCGCCATCCCTCGGTGGATGGCCGGCCGGCGCGCGCGATCGGACGGGGTGTCGCGGCGCGCGCGATCCGGCGGGGCGCCGGGGTCGACCGCGAGGCGTCCATCCGGCGGCGTGCCGAGCTCCCGCTCGCTTGCGCGTACGGGTGACTCGATCGCATTCCTGGTGTCGCTGCGATTTCGGGCGCTGCTGGCGATGATCATCCCTGTTCCTCGCTGTCCCAACCGCCCCGTGCCCCCGGAGCAAATCGAAGTTCAGAATAGTCCGGTCATCTTGACGGACGGTCCCAGCATGCACCGGTACACGCGGCTATCAAACCACGCGCCTGAACTGAAGCTGTCCCTGCTCGCTACCTTGCTGATCCTTGCTCTGCGCGTGCCATTGTAGACCATTTCGCACGCAATTTGCGGCAAATTTTAATACGACAAGTCCAACTTTGCGGAGGATTACGGAAGAAAAATGAGGCGTGTCTGAGCGGCGCCCCCCGGACCGAGCGCGGCGGCGGGTCGCGGAGATTGTTTCTTACGCGGGTTCAGCCATCGCCAAACGGCGCGAGCGGGACGCCGTGGTTGTGCTCGCGCATCCCCAGCTCGTACGCCGCGCCATGGGCGCTGCGCAGCGTGCGCGCGGGGCGCCCCGGCCGGCGCACAACCAGCGTGAGCGCGGCGATCGAGCAGTTGCTCACGTCGTGTTCAGCTCTCCTTCCAGCGGGCCCCAGTCCCTTCGGTCGGGACTCGTCTGGCCGCCGTTCCTCCCCGTCGGGCCGCCGTTCTTCCCATTCGGCTCCGTCTAGCCGCCGTTCTGCCCATCTGGCTCCGTCTAGCCGCCGTTCTTCCCATTCGGCTCCGTCGGGCGGGCGACCATGGTCGCCGCCAACCTTCGGGTCGGCGTAGCGCCAGCCCGCGAGCGCCGCCGCCGGGGCCTGCACGTGCGCTTCGACGCGCAGCCCGTCCGCGCCCGGGATGGTCAGCACGCAGTGCGCTGGCCGCTCGGCCACGAGCAGCCCCCGGGCGCCGAGCCCGCCGAGGCGCAGCCGCTCGCCGTCGAGGCTGATCGCCCCGTTGGCGATCCACGGGGTGGCGCGACCCGCCACGCGCACCCGCCCGATCGCGACGTCGATCCACGCGTCCGACTGCTCGGCGAAGTCGATGCCGTGCAGCCACACCCAGCGCTCGGCGTGCTGGGCGCCCCAGTTGTGCCCCACCATCCCGCGCCAGCCGTCGAGCTCGATCGTGCGCCCTGACAGCCGTAGCGTCCCCTCGAAGCGCGCCGCCGGCAGCGGGCTCGTGAGCTTTGTGCGCGGCAGCGGCGCGCGGTAGAGCAACTCGTGCGGCAGGTGGCGCAGCGGCGGCTCCGCGGAGGCGAAGCGCAGCGACCAGCGCGCCTGCCCGCATGCACCCTCGCCGCCGCCTGGGCCGATCCGCGAGTCGCCCACAGCGAGCCACTCGCCCGCGGGCGCCGCAGGCGCGTCGGTGGCGAGCTTGTGCATGAACGGCGGCGCGTCGCCGTCCCACACCGTGCACCACACCGCCCCCCGCGGCACCCGCCTCGGCGGCTTGTGGACGGTGTGGCGGATCCACACGCCCGCCGGGCGGTCGGGCGCGACGGCGCGCAGGTAGAACGACTCGTACATCCCTCGTCGCCGCGGAACGTCGGGGAACAGCGCACGGGTGCCCGCCGGAGAGGCCGTCCGCCCACCGTCGGCCGGCGAGCGCATCGCTCTGTGACCTGCTGGAGAGGACATCGGCCGGTGATCTGTCGGGGAGCACATCGGTCTGTAAGTATCCCCCGTGTGAAGCGCGACCCGCTCGTCGAGCTGCCCCCGGAGCTCACCCGCTCCGGCGGCGCGCCTGATGGGACTCCCACCCGCCGGTCGTCCCGTCCAGCGCGCTACCTGCTGGGGATCGACGGCGGCGCCACCAAGA
>DATMMB010000430.1:0-6129 GCA_035569895.1 Solirubrobacteraceae bacterium
CGATCGCGGTCATGAGGGGGCGGGGGAGGAGGAACTCCTCGCCGAAGATGTCCTCCTGCACGTCCTGCCAGCCGGCGGTGTTCGCCTCGGTCTGGATACGGAGCAGCTGCTTGCGGTAGTTCCACTCGTACAGCGCCTTCGCCTCGTCCAGGCCCTCGTAGCACTGCAGCCTCACCAGCTCGCGGCCGAGATGGGCGGCGAGCGCCTTCGCCAGCTCAGTCTTACCGACGCCGGCGGGGCCCTCCACCAGCACCGGCTTGCCCAGGCGCGTCGCCAGGAACGCCACGAGCGCGGTGGACTCCGAGGGCAGGTAGCCCACCGCGCGCAGCCCCTGCGCCAGCGCGGCGGCGGATGCGGGGGCGGAAGGTGTGGAGGCAGGCACGTTCATCGCGACGGCGGATCTTCGAAGGAAAGCTGCTCCTCCCCTGGTGTCGGAGGGTAGCGTCCTCGCGGTCTGGCCGGAACCGGCGTCTTACGGGGAACGACAACCGTCGGCTCCTGCGCGGGCGGCCGCATCGGCTGCCGCTCTGCCGATCGCGTCGACCGGTCGCGTCGCAGCAGCGGCGGCTCGGGTCGCTGACCGGCGCGCATCCGCGAGCCGGCGTAGGCAAGCACGCCGGCGGCGGCGAGCGCGAAGAAGATCCCCCACTGGATGCCGACGTTGGCGGCGACGCCGTGTTGGGTGATGCCGGGCTTGTCGAACAGGCGCAGGATCAACAGCAGCGCGCTCCACAGGCCGGCCGCCATCACCACGCCGCCATCGCCGCCGGGCAGCCGGAAGGCGTGTGCCTCGGCACGCATGTACAGCAGGAACAGCACCCCCACCGCCACGAGCAGGATCGCGGCCTCGATGAACGTGAAGACCTGGAAGGCGTTGAGGTTGCGGCTCACCAGCGGCGCGGTCTTCGCGGCGCTGACCACCGCGTTCTGCTGGTACCACGGCAGCAGCATCGTGACGAACAGCGCCACCGCGGCGCCTGCCGCCAGCCGCCGGTCGCGCTCGAGCGCGACCCAGGCGTGCACGACCCGCGAGCCCGCGGAGCGGCGCTCGGGGTCGGCGCCGCCGTGAATGCGCGCTTCGCTCGGCACACACCGATTGTACGGAGGCGCTCAGCGGCGCTTCGGAGGGATCAGCGGCGCTTGGTGGGCGCGCCGGTCCGCGTGTGCGTGCGTGCGGGCACCGGGGCGCCGAGCGCGATCGTGCCGCTCGTGCTTGCGGTGTTGCCCGCGAGGTCGGTCGCCGTGACGCTGACCGTGTATGTGCCCGCCTTGCTCGGCGTGACCCACAGCAGTCGCGGGTCGCCACCTTCGACCAGCGCGCTGTTGGTCCAAACCACCTTCACGCCTTCGCGCACGGCGATGCTGACGTTGGCAACCTTCGAGAGCTCGATCTGCACGCCACCCCGCGCCCCCTCGGGGAGCTTGTGCGTCAGCAGCTCGAGCACCGGCGGCGTGTGCAGGTCGGCGGTGAAGCGTTCGGCGGTCGTGCAGTAAACCTGATCGCCGGGGATCGCGGCCGGTGTGGCTGCCGGCGGACCGGGCTCGCCTTCGGAGCTACGCTGGCAGAGGCTCACCAGGAATTCGGTAAGCAGCTCGTGGTAGTTGAGGTTGGATTCGGTGTGCTGGTCGTACTTGGACCACGCGCTCGTGTTGTAGGAGGGCGTGATCGCCCGCGCCTCGGCGTCGCCCGCTTCGAACAGTTGGCGCCCGAGCGGGTCGCCGGTGAGCTTGGCGTATTCATAGAGGCCGTTGAGCGCCTGGATGAAGCCGTTGAGGATGCGGTCGGTGGGGGCGTAGGTGTACTCGGCGTACAGCGTCCCGGCCGGTTGCGCCACGCGCACGCCCGCGGGCGGCGGCGTCTGAAAGATGCCGAGCGCCTGCGTGGCGGCGGTGAGGAAGGCCGGTTCGTGCAGGCGCACGTACGCGCGCGAAAGCGCCTGCAGCGCGGTGCCCTGCGAGAGCCCGCTCGTCCACGGCGGCGCGCCGCCGTCGAAGTGGAAGAAGTACTCCCACGCGATCCCCCCGGCGCGCTGGGTGGCGAGTGGGATCGCTTCTTCGAGCACTTCGCGCAGCTGCGTGTTGTCGTGCCCGTTGTCGTAGTAGCCATTGGCCTCGCCGAACGTGGCCAGCCACTGGATCTCGATCCCTTGCCCGGGGTAGTGCTCCCACACCAGGTGGCTGCCGGGGACAGTCACGTGCTGGTCGGCGCCTGGGATCGGCTGGTGGCTCCACCACTGGGTGTTGCTCTGCAGCGTCAGCATCAGCGCCGGCAGGCGCGAGGGGATGAAGTCCCCGGCCGCCGCCATCTGCTGCACGTTGGCGACCACGTTTTCCAGTTCGGCGCGGCGCAGGCCGCTCAGGTGCTTGGCGGCGGTGAGTGCGGCGGTGTAGGTGGCGGTGTCTTCGCCGTAGGTTTCGGCGGGGAGCTGGCCGGTGCGTTTCAGGGTCTGGAGGGCACCGTAGACTGTGGGGGGAGGGGAGGCGCGAGCCGCCAATGAGCGCGAACCGGTTGGTCTGCGGGTCGGAATGCCCGCCGGCCGGATCGAGTCGGTCGTGCGGGCCGAGGCGGGCTGTCTGCGAGGACCTACCACTCGAGTCGGGCCACGCAGCCAAGCACCGGCCGGGCGTCTCGACCCGGCGAGGGGTCCACTCGCGCCAGCCGGTGGCGCTAAGGCAAGTTGCGTGATGACGAGCAAGCCCAGCAGCAATCCGCGGGCGAGCGCGCCGAGCGTCTTGGGGCGCACGCCGAGATGCTAGCGGAAGGCGCCGGTCGCGCTTGCCGGCCGCTGGGATGCCCGTCAGCATTTCCATCCCGCGGGCGGGGCGCGTCCGAGTGCGGCCTGCACCACCCGTTCGGCTAGCGCGATGTGCCCTCTGCACTTGGGATGAAGGGTTTCCGGGTGACTTCCAGCGTCTTGGGATTGACGACTTCTACCTCGTTCACCCACACTTCATTGGGTTGATCCCCGAACTGGTGTCCTCAAATGCGTGCACGGTCCCCTTGACAACCCGAGCTTGGGCTCGAGTCGTGCTTGCCCACTTTGTCACGATTGAGGTTATGGTCTGATTGAGTTTGTTGACAAAGTTTTCTAGTGCTATCGCGACGTCGTGTTCGATCACCGGCGCCCTGAAAAAATACGACCCTACTGTGATGTCGCCTCCAGGCACCGAATCGAGCAGCTGTGGATACAAGGGAATCCAGATCCGCGCCTTGGGGGCGGCTTCATGGATCTTGTTCAGCACCACGGGCAACTTGGTTTCAATCGATGGAATGCCTTCTTCGAGGCTTGACTTCGTCGGTCCCTGGCCGGACATCCCCCTTGTACCGGTTTCCCATTCTTTGATGACTTCAAAACACTTGCTCCGTCTTGGACATAGATGTTTCTGACCAATCAACGCTGGCCTATGGGCACGCGTGTCTTAGCGGCCGCTGCCGACCGCTTTCCAGCCTGCCCCACAAAATCTGGTCGGGCTACGAAAAGAATCGGCCAACCGCTGGCCCGTTGGGGCGCAAGGGCTGGCCAAGAGCTCCAGGCTCAAGAGCCGGACCATCGTACTGTGTACTGTGTACCGTCATGCAGCACCGCACGCAGCTCTATCTCGATGAGGCCAGTACCGCTGGTTGAAGTGGCAGGCGAGACGCCGGGGAAGCATTCCCGGTGTAGTGCGCGAGCTGATCGACGCTGCCCGTTCACGCGCGCACGACAGCGCCGGCGACCCGTTGATCCGCTACCTGATCGATGAGCCGCCCGCGCAAGGCGCCGAGCGCACCACGGTCGAGACGCTCGACCGGGACGTGTACGGGTGAGGAGAGTGTTCTTGCCGGCGGGGCGATCGAGCTGGTGCGGATCGACGAGGCGCTCGAGGCGCGCGCCTGGGCGATCCTCGAGTCCCATGCCGACAAGCGGTGGAGCCACGTGGACGCCACCTCGTTTGCGCTGGTCGAGCGCGAACAGATCACCGAGGCGTTCGCCTTCGACCGCCACTTCGCTCAGCGTGGTCTGACGGTGATGCCAGCCCTTAGAGTCGGCGACCAGTGTCGCAGGCTGGATCGGACACATGAATCTGATATAACGGACACATGAATGGGGTTGTTGCTGCTGGCTGAGGAGGTGGGCGTCAACGAGCGTACCCTGCGTCGGGCAGTGAGCCGGGGAACGCTTCGTGGGATTCGGCCCACCCCGCGCAAGCTCGACCTGCCGTTGAGCGAGCGGGAGTATGTCCGCCGATCGTGGGGCTTGATCGCCACGTTGCAAGCAGCTCTGAGGACGGAGCCAAATGTCCGTTTCGCGCTGCTGTTCGGCTCGGGGGCCGTGGGGACGGATACGCCCGGAAGCGATGTCGATGTGCTCGTTGACCTCAGCGATACAGGCCTCGAGCGCCTCGTCGACCTTGCCGCGAAGCTGACGCGGCTCGTGGGCCGTCGGGTCGATGTGGTCGAGCTCGACGACGCGGAGGCCGAGCCTTCGTTCCTGGCCCGGGTCGTGGTCGACGGGCGGGTGTTGGTCGATCGCGAGGATCTGTGGCCAGCGCTGCGCGCGCGCGAGGGCGAACTGCGCCGGCGCGGTGGTCAGCTGGACGCACGACGCTTGGATAAAGCTCTTGCGGGGATCGACCAGATGCTGGGGTCCTGAGCAACCGCCGTGCCCAATGAGCCCCGCAAGGTCGATCGGAAGCGCTGGCAGCGCGACATCGTCCGCCACCTCGAGGATTTTCCACGTCAATACGCCGCCTTGGAGCACGCGATGGCGGCATTCGGCGGCGACTTCGATCTGCGCCAGTTCAAGCAGGCGTTCGACACGACGGAGGACATCGACGCATACAACCGCGTGCAGGCGGTCGAGCGCGCGTTGGGTCGCGTGCAGAACTTCGTCGCCGATCTCGCACTGGCCGGTGTGAAGCTCGCACAGCTGCCGCCCGTGGCCGAAGCTCACACGCCTCCGTCGCATCAGGCGTTTGCGGCTTTACGCGAGGCCGGAGTCATCGACGGCGAGTTGTGCAGAGGCCTGACGCGAGCACAGGATGCCCGTACATGATCGAGCACGGCTACGTCGAGACATCGGCTGGCCGGGTTCATCAGGCCGCGGAGCTGGTGCGCGACGGTGCTCGGGATTTCATCGGGTGCTACCGCGGTTGGGTTGAGCCCTACCTCCGAGACAACACGAACAAAAGTCTCAGCAGCTGACGGCACCAATCAACGCCGGCCCATGGGCACGCGCGTCTTGGCGGCCGCCACCGACCGCTTCCCCGCCCGCCCCACCAAATCTGGTTGGCTCCGAAAAGAATCGACTAGCCGGCGCCCCGTTCGGCCCGGCCCCGGCGCCGCTTAGCGATCGAGCTCCGCCAGCGTCCGCTCGACCTCGGCCTCGACGTCGAGCGGCTCGAGCCCCTGGCGCAGGCGGCGTTCGTTGCGGGCGATCGCCAGCTGGCGTACCTCCTCGGCGAGCGCGGCGTCGTGGGCGCTCGTTTCGCCGGCACCGGCGATCCGCGCCAGCTCGGCGTCGATGTCGAGCGGCGCGTGGCCGCGGCGCACCAGCCGCTCGCTGCGCGCGGTCAGCAGCTGGCGGATTTCCAGCTCGCGCTCGGCGTGGTCGAGCTCCGGCGGGGGGTCGGGCGCGGGGAGCGACGCCTGCGGCAGGCGCGAGTAGCTCTCGCTAGTGAAGAAGCCCCCCTGGCCGACCTGATCGTGGAGGTTGCGGCGGGTGAGCATCGAGGCGACGCCCACCACGACGAACAGTCCGATCGCGCCGAACATCACCACGGGGAAGACCGCCTGCATCGATCGATTGTGGCGCAAACCGCGCCGCGCGTGCGGCGCGGCGGCGCCCGCTCCGCTACGCTCTCCCCAGGTCGGCATTGACTGACCAGTCAATCTACTTTCGCGCAGCGAGCGGCCGGGCCGCGAGGAGGACCGCTCCGCGCCAGCCACAGGAGCCAAGGAGACAATGGTCGATTTCACGCTCACCGACGAGCAGAAGAACCTGCGCGAGATGGCGCACGACTTCGCCGAGAAGGAGATCCGCCCGGTCGCGTGGGAGTACGACCGCGACGGCACCTGGCCGGCGGAGATCTTGCAGAAGGCGTGGGAGGTGGGGCTGATGAACACCCACGTCCCCGAGGAGTACGGCG
>DATMMB010000431.1:0-2199 GCA_035569895.1 Solirubrobacteraceae bacterium
AGAGGCTTGGGGGAGTGTGCGCGTTCATCGACGCCGAGCACGCGATGGATCCGCTGTACGCCAAGGAGATCGGTGTGGACATCGACGAGCTGCTCGTCTCCCAGCCCGACTACGGCGAGCAGGCGCTCGAGATTGCCGACATGCTGGTGCGCTCGGGCGCTGTGGACGTCGTCGCGATCGACTCTGTCGCCGCGCTGACCCCGCGCGTGGAGCTCGAGGGGCAGATGGGCGACCAAACCGTCGGCGCGCAGGCGCGCATGATGTCCCAGGCGATGCGCAAGATCGCGGGCAACCTCAATCGCACTCAGACGCTCTGCATCCTGACCAACCAGATCCGCGAAAAGGTGGGGGTGATGTTCGGCTCGCCCGAGACCCAGCCGGGCGGGCGGGCGCTGAAGTTCTACGCCTCCCAGCGCCTTGACATCCGCCGCATCGAGACGCTCAAGGACGGCACCGAGGCGGTCGGGAACAGGGTGCGCGTGAAGGTCGTCAAGAACAAGCTCGCCGCCCCCTTCCGCCAGGCCGAGTTCGACATCGAGTTTGGCATCGGCATCTCCACATCGGGATGCCTGATCGACCTCGGCATCGAGGACGGGATCGTCACGAAGTCCGGCTCGTTCTTCTCCTACGGCGAGGAGCGGCTCGGCCAGGGCCGCGGCAACGCGAAGGCATACCTGGACGAGCACCCCGCGCGCGCCCAGGAGATCCGCGCGCGGATATTCGCCGCGCGCGGCATCTCGCCCGAGGGCCCTTCGGTCCCGCTGGAGGCGGTGGCAGGCGGCGTCGCCGCCGAGGGCGAGGGGAAGGGCGAGGGCAAGAGCAACGGCAACGGCCCCCAGCCGCCGGAGGTCGCGCCGGCGCCCCAGGCCCGACGCGAGCGCGTCGCCGCGTAGCGGGAGGCGCCGCTCGTTCATCGCCGGGTGGGCGGTGAGGTTGATCGAGGCCGCCAAGCGCAGCACGGCGGTGAGTACCCTGTGCTCGATGCCCCGCTACCACGTCACGACGTGGTTGTCAAACTGCAAGGTTGCGGCGGCCGGGGCTTCCCCCGCGGCTGCGGCGAGCCCGCCAGCCCGTGCGGGCGTGGGGGCCGTCGAATTGCTCCCCTTGCGGCTCTTAGCGCTGCGAGCTTAATCGTACTCGCCGTTGACGGCGAGCGAGCCCGGCGGCGTCGCGGCCATGCGCGACTTGTTGGGAGCGTCGCTGTCCGCGCGCCGGGCGACATGGCACTTCGATGGCGTCGGGCGCATCGCGTTCGCACAGCAAGCGACGGGCGGCGGCATCGAGTATGCGGCGTACCTCGATCTGCACGTGGGGCGGAAGCTCAGAACTCACTGACGCGCCTCGCAGGGCGTGTGCTGCGCGCAGGGACTCCCCGCTCCCCGGCTTGACGACGAGAACGCCGCCCGCGCCCGCTGCGCGCTCTGGCCGCCAGCGGCGGCCGAGGCAGTCCGTGGCGCGGTGGCCGGGTTGCCGCGGGCTGGCGGGCAGCTCGCAGAACGTGCGTTGCTGGTCGCGGCCGGGTAGCAGCGTGTAGCGCTCGCCGTCGGTGCTGCCCCACACCCACGGCGGGCCGGGCGGCGCACACCGGGCGAGGTTCGCAAGCCGGCGCGGCCCCTGGCAGACGAGCAGGACGTTCCCGTGGTCGCGACGGGGGTCGGCGGCGAGCGCGTGGCGGTAGGCGTCGAGCTTGGCCTTCACGCGAGGGGTCGGCTCGGTCGCGCGGTCGATCTCCAGGTAGAAGGTGATCTCGCCGTCGGGCAGCAGGTAGCGGCCGTACCCGTCCGGGCGCACGCTCGCCCCGGTGCCTTCCTGCGCCTGTTGCTCACCGAGCCAGCTATACAGCCCCTCGCCCGGCCGCGCGAGGCTCCGTTCGATGAGCGCGATGAAGAAAGCGGCGGCGCGGCGGTGCTCGAGGTCGGGGATCGAGAGGCCGGGCAGCCGTCGGCCGGGAGCGCCGATCGCGCGCCGGCCGTTGGGTGAGAGGAACCACAGTGCCTCGGCGCTGCCGCCGCGCGTGGAGCGCGTCGGGAAGACGCGCACCAGCAGACCCCCGGCTTCGGGGAGTGTCCGATTAACGGTGGATCTGGCTTGGCGGGTTGGTTAGTTGATCCTTCCTTGGGAAGTTATCGCGAACGCGTTGAGTGCGGGCTTCCATCTCATCGCCCAGCGTGCTCTGCCGCGTCCTGTCGGGTCGAGTGA
>DATMMB010000432.1:0-4497 GCA_035569895.1 Solirubrobacteraceae bacterium
GTCGGTTGAGGAGGCGCTAGCGCTGCGTGCGTTGAACCCCGATGGCGCGTCCGGGAACGGCGCGGCGTCCACGGCGACGGCGGCCGCCTCCGAGCCGGCAGCTCTCGCGCCGCCGGCGCCTGTACCCGATCCCAAGCCTGCGGCGGTCGCTCCCGAGCCCCAGCCCGCGGCGCCCTCCGCGGCGCCCTCCGCGGCTGCTACGGCTTCCTCGGCGCCGCCCGCCGCGGCCCCGCAGCCGGCGGCTCGGCCCGCCACCGCTCCGGCCGCGCCGCCGCCCGTGGCGCCACCGCCTGCGGCCCAGCCGACAGCGTCCGCTGCTGCCCCTGCTGCGCACCCCGAACGCGTGCGCCCGACGCGCGATTCGCGCACCGGCGAGCGGGCGCCCGCGGGCGCTGGCCCGCCCGGGCGCCGGCGCGTGGTGATCGACTCCCAGGCCTCGCGCCGCCAGCAGGCGGGGCCCGCCAACCAGCCCCAGCGCCGCCCGCGGCGCGGACGGCGCCGGCGCGGCACCTATGACGAGACGATCGCGCCGATCGACAACACCGCGGCGCTGCGCGACGCCAACCTCGTGCGCATCAACTCGGGCGCCACCGTCAAGGACGTGGCCGAGTACCTCGGCGTGCCGGTGCCGGAAGTGATCAAGAAGCTGATGAGCCTCGGCGAGATGGCGACGCTTACGCAGACGCTCTCCGACGAGGCGATCCAGGTGGTGGCGGAGGAGCTCGGCAAGGAGATCGAGATCGTCCACGCCGCCGACGACCTCGAGGTGGAGCCGGTGTACGAGGACGCCGAGGAGGATCTCGTCGAGCGCCCGCCGGTGGTGACTGTGATGGGCCACGTCGACCACGGCAAGACCTCGCTGCTGGACGCGATCCGCGAGACCGAGGTGGCGGCCGGCGAGGCCGGCGGCATCACCCAGCACATCGGCGCCTACCAGGTCGGCCACGCCGGCAAAGAGATCACCTTTCTCGACACGCCCGGCCATGAGGCGTTCACGGCGATGCGCGCCCGCGGCGCCCGCGTCACCGACCTCGCCGTGGTGGTGGTCGCTGCGGACGACGGCGTCAAGCCGCAGACCGAGGAGGCGATCGACCACGCGCGCGCCGCGGACGTGCCGATCGTGGTCGCCGTCAACAAGGTCGACAAGGAGGGCGCCCAGCCTGAGCGCGTGCGCAGCGAAATGGCCCAACATGGCCTGCAGCCCTCCGACTGGGGGGGCGACACCGAGTTCGTCGACGTGTCCGCGAAGACCCGCCAGGGGCTCGACGAGCTGCTCGACACGATCCAGGTGGTGACCGATCTGGAGGAGCTGCGCGCCAATCCCGGCGCGGCGGCGTCGGGCAACGTGATCGAGTCCAAGCTCGACCCCGGCCGCGGCCCGGTGGTGAGCGTCCTGATCCAGCGCGGCACGCTGCACGTCGGCGACGCGCTGGTGGCCGGTGCCCATTTCGGGCGAGTGCGCGCGATGCACGACTTTACCGGCGCGCGAATGAAAACCGCCAAACCGGGCGACCCGGTGGAGGTGCTCGGCTTCGACGGCGTCCCCGAAGCCGGCGAGCCGGTGCGCGCGGTCGAGAACGAGCGCCGCGCCCGCCAGCTGGCGGGCGAACGCGCCAACCGCCTGAAGACCGAGGCGCTCGCGCGTCGCTCCGGGCGCAAGGTGTCGCTCGAGGACGTCTTCAAGCTCGCCCGCGAGGGCGCGGTCAAGGAGCTGGGCCTGGTGATCAAGGCCGACGTCGCCGGGTCGCTGGAGGCGATCGAGGACGAGATCGCCAAGCTGCCGCAGGAGGAGGTGAAGGTCAACATCATCCACCGCGGCGTCGGCGGCATCAACGAGTCCGACGTGATGCTCGCCGCCGCCTCCGAAGGGCTGGTGCTCGCCTTCAACGTGCGTCCCGTCGGCGACGCCCGTCACGTGGCCGAGCGCGAGGGGGTGGAGATCCGCTCCTACGCGGTGATCTACCGCGCGATCGAGGAGCTGCGCGCGGCGATGCAGGGCCTGCTCGAGCCCGAGGTGCAGGAGTCGCCGCTCGGCCAGGCGGAGGTGCGTCAGCTGTTCCGCGCCTCGCGCATCGGCGTGATCGCCGGCTCCTACGTCACCGAGGGCACGATCACGCGCGGCGCGCGCGTTCGCGTGGTGCGCGAGGGCACCGTCATCCAGGACACCACGATCGGCAGCCTGCGGCGCTTCAACGAGGACGCACGCGAGGTCGCCGCCGGCTACGAGTGCGGGATCGTGCTCGCCAACTTCCAGGATCTGCGCGAGGGCGATGTGCTCGAGGCCTACGAGACGCGCGAGGTAGAGCGCGAGCTCTGAGTGCCGATAGCCGGCGCGCTGCGGCGTCCTCGATCGCTCGTGTGCTGGCCGATCAGTCGATCGCATCTGATCGACGATCGGCACGCTTCGCTCTCTGCGTCCTTGCATCGCCTGGCTCTCGGCCCTCAGAGGGGCTTGCGACTTAATGTCGAAAGTCATGGGCACGGAGAGTAGGATGAGCGGGGGACGCATGCGCCGCGTCGACGAGGCGATCAGGCAGGTGATCGGGGGGGCGGTGGCAGGCGAGCTGAAGGACCCGCGAGTGGGCTTCGTGACCGTTACCGACGTGAAGACAAGCGCCGATCTGAGCCATGCGCACGTGTACGTGAGCGTGCTCGGCGACGAGCAACGGCGCGAGCAGACGCTCATGGGGCTGCGCAGCGCGCACGGCTACCTGCAGCGGCTCGTCGCATCCGAGCTGCGTCTGAAGCGCACGCCGACGCTCGACTTCCTCTACGACGACACGACCGATCGCGCGATGCGGGTGGAGGAGCTGTTGGCCGAAACGGGGATTCCCGCCGAAGGCGGGTGTCCCCCGGCTTCGGTCGAGTCTGAGGAGGAGCGGGATGAGTGAGAACGGCAATGGCGCGCACACGGGTGGGCGGGCAGCGGATACCCGCGAGCTGGTGCTGGCGCGTCTGCGCGAGGACGAGCGCTTCCTGCTCGCCACGCACGAAAACGTCGACGGTGACGCGATCGGCTCGCTGGTGGCGATGCAGGGGCTGCTCACCACGCTCGGCAAGGACGCGCTGGTGTACGTCGCCCCAGGCGACCTGCCGTTGCCCGACGAATACCGCTTCTTCGCCCTAGAGGGTGGCGCAGCCGGCCGCCAGGCCGGCTGGCCGAAACGGGGATGCGAGCCGCAGGCGAGTGTCCCCCGGCTTCGGCCGGGCCCCTCTTTTTTGATGAAAAGGCTGGTCGAGACGGCGCCCGCGGACATCGCGCGGCGCACGGTGGTGCTGCTCGACTGCGGCAACATCGACCGCAACTGCGCGCCGATGCTGCGCGAGGGCGCACACCTCTTGAACATCGACCATCACCACGACAACACGCGCTTCGGGACGCTCGCGCACGTCGTGCCGGAGGCGTGCTCGACGGCGGAGATCATCTGGGATCTGATGCACGGTCTCGGCGTCGCGCCCACGCCTGTCGTCGCGCAGGCGCTGTACGTGGGGCTGATCACCGACACCGGGCGCTTCATGTACGAGAACACCGGCCCCCGCGCGCACCGCATGGCGGCCGAGTTGATTGAGGCCGGCGTCGATGTGCAGGACGTCTACCGCCGGCTGTACGAGGAGATGCCCTTCGCGAAGCTGGCGCTGTTGGCGCGCGCGCTCGGCCGGGTGTGTAGCTACGACTACGGCGAGCTGACGCTCGCGTCGCTCGATGCCGCCGACTTCGCGGAGGTCGGCGCGGAGGAGAGCCACTCGGAGGGTGTCGTCGACCATCTGCGCGCGGTGCGCGGCACGAAGGTCGCGGCGCTCGTGCGCGAGCTGACCGCGCCCGAGCGCCGCGGCGAGCGCAAGGTGTCGCTGCGCGCCACCGACGACGACGTCGATGTGTCTGCGATCGCGCGCGCCCGTGGCGGCGGCGGCCACCGGCGTGCCGCGGGCTTCTCCACCAGCGAATCGCTCGAAGAGCTGATCGAGTTCCTGCGCGCCGAGGTCGCCGCCCAACTGCACCCGGTGCCGGCGCCGGCGTGAACGGCGTCTTGTTGATCGACAAGCCTGTGGGGATCACCTCGCACGACGTGGTCGCCAGGGTGCGCCATGCGCTGGGCGGCATCAAGACCGGCCATGCGGGCACGCTCGACCCGTTCGCGAGCGGCCTGTTGCTCGTGCTGGTGGGGCGCGCGACGCGCATTCAGCAGCGGCTGATGGGGCTGCCCAAGCGCTACGAGGTCGTTGCCCAGTTGGGTGCGACGTCGAGCACGGGCGACCCCGAGGGCGAGATCACGGCGACCGGCGAGGTGCCGCCCGATCCGCTGGCGCTGCCGACGGGCGAGATTCGCCAACGCCCACCGATCCACTCCGCGGTGAAGATCGAAGGCGAGCGCGCCTACAAGCGCGCGCGGCGCGGGGAGCAGTTCGAGATGCCCGAGCGGATCGTCACCGTCCACCGCTTCGAGCAATTCTGGCGCGAGGACGACCGCGCCGCGTTCCTGATCGAATGCTCCTCGG
>DATMMB010000433.1:0-9676 GCA_035569895.1 Solirubrobacteraceae bacterium
TCGGCGATCAGCCGCACGGTCTCCGCCAGCGGGCGGTCGAGATCGAGCAGGTCCGCGACCTCGGGCGCGCCCGCCATCTTCTCCATGTACACGCACGGTCCCGGGTCGAACATCGTGCCCCGGCTCGACAGCGCGATCACCGCCAGCGCGCTCGGCATCCCGTGGGCGGCGAGCGTCGTGCCCTCCAGCGGGTCCACCGCGATGTCCACCTCCGGCGGCGAGCCGTCGCCGATATGCTCGCCGTTGTACAGCATCGGCGCCTCGTCCTTCTCGCCCTCGCCGATCACCACCAGTCCGTCCATCCGCACCGAGTGCAGGGCGTAGCGCATCCCATCCACCGCCGCCTGGTCGGCGGCCTCCTTGTCGCCTTTGCCCACCAGCCGCGCGGCGGCGAGCGCGGCGGCCTCGGTGACGCGCACCAGCTCCAGCGCGAGGTTGCGGTCGGGCTGCGTGGGGTCGGAGCTCATGGCCGCTTGGCGGAGTGGCGGCTCGTGTGTAGGTGCGGGAGGGTCCGGGTTCATGCAAGGACGCCCTGACGAACGCTCACGCAACGAGCAGGGTGAGGGCTCGTGTATTGCTGCGCATAGTCGAAGCCCATCTCCCATTCGCGGGGCGGCGGCCGGTGCGTCGCTGCGTGGGGTCGGGGCTCATGGATACCTTTACGTAGTGCGGGGGCACCCTACACCAGAGGAGGAGCTTTGAGTCAGATCGGGTTTGTCGGGCTGGGGAGGATGGGCGGCGGCATGTCCCACCGGATCCTCCGCGACTCCGAGCACCAGGTGGTGGTGTACGACGCCGACCGCGAAGCCGTCCGCCGCGCGACGCGCCTCGGCGCCGTCGGGGCGGTCTCTTTGAGCGAGCTCGTGCGACGCCTGGACCCGCCGCGCACCGTCTGGCTGATGCTCCCCGCCGGCCAGATCACCCAGCGCACGATCGACCGCCTCGCCAAGCTGCTCGCCCGCGACGACACGATCGTCGACGGCGGCAACACCCGCTGGAGCGAAGACAAGCTGCGCGCCACGCAGCTGAAAAAGAGCGGCATCCACTACGTCGACGTCGGCACCTCCGGCGGCGTGTGGGGTCTCGAAGTCGGCTACTGCATGATGGTCGGCGGCCCCACCAAGGCGGTCGCGCGGCTGGCGCCGATCCTCGACGTGCTCGCGCCCCCCACCAACGATGTCAGCCGCACGGCGATCGGCGAGCACGGCTGGCTGCACCTCGGGCCGGCGGGCGCCGGGCACTTCGTGAAGATGGTGCACAACGGCGTCGAGTATGGCCTCATGCAGGCATACGCGGAGGGCTTCGACCTGTTCGACAAGTGCGAGTACGAGCTCGACAACGCGCAGATCGCCCACCTCTGGGGCCAGGGGTCAGTGGTGCGCTCGTGGCTGTGCGAGCTCGCCGCGCGCGCCTTTGAAGCCGACGGCAACGACCTGCACGCGCTCACCGGCTACACCGAGGACTCCGGCGAGGGCCGCTGGACGATCGCGGAGGCGACCGCGCGCGACGTGCCCACCCCGGCGATCACCGCCGCGCTTTACGCCCGCCTCTCCTCGCGCGGCAACGGCGACTACGCCAACCGCGTGCTGGCGGCGCTGCGCAACCAGTTCGGCGGCCACGCGGTGCACGAGGCATGAACACAGTCGAGCTCACCGACAACCCGCTCGTCGCGGGGCTCGAGCGGCTGCCGGTCACACCCACGACGCTCGTGATCTTCGGCGCCACCGGCGATCTCGCCCGGCGCAAACTGCTCCCCGCGCTCTACAACCTCGCGCACGAGGGGGCATTGCCCGAGCACTTCCACCTGGTCGGCGTCTCGCGCCGCGAACAGGAGCACGAGGACTACCGCGCGGAGTGCGAGCAGGCGATCCGCACCTTCTCCCGCCGCCCGCCCGACGAGCAGGTGCTCGCCGGTCTGCTTGCAAACGTGTGCTACGTGCCCGGCGTGTTCGACGACACCGCCGTCTACACCGAGCTCGCGCGGCTGCTCGACGAGCTCGACGAGCGCGCGGGCGAGCGCTGCAACCGCGCCTTCTACCTCTCTACCGCGCCCGACTTCTTCCCCGTGATCCTCGGCCAGCTGGGGGGCAGCGGGCTCACCCGCCGCGCCGGCGTCGAGGTGCGGGTGATCATCGAGAAGCCGTTCGGCACCTCGCTCGCCGAGGCCCGCGAGCTCAACGCGCGCGTCTTGAGCGTCTTCGAGGAGTCTCAGGTCTTCCGCATCGACCACTACCTCGGCAAGGAGACCGTCCAGAACATGCTCGCGTTCCGCTTCGCCAACGGCATGTTCGAGCCGCTGTGGAACCGCAACTACATCGACAACGTCCAGATCACCGCCGCCGAGGACATCGGCATCGGCAGCCGCGCCGGCTACTACGACCACTCCGGCGCGCTGCGCGATTTGATCCAAAACCACATGCTCCAGCTGCTCTGCCACGTCGCGATGGAGCCGCCCGTCAGCTTCACTGCCGAAGAGGTCCGCAACGAGAAGGTCAAGGTCCTGCAGGCGATCCACCCGCCCACCGTGGAGGCGATCCCAGGGATGGCTGTGCGCGCACAGTATGGCTCCGGGCACTCCGGCGGCGAGGATGTGCGCGGCTATCTGGAAGAGGAGGGCGTGCGCGAGGGCTCGCTCACGGAGACCTTCGCCGCTTTGCGCCTGGAGGTCGACAACTGGCGCTGGGCGGGCGTCCCATTCTACTTGCGCGCCGGCAAGCGCCTGGCGCGCAAGATCACCGAGATCGCGATCACGCTGAAGCCGGTGCCCCATCTCGCGTTCAGCGCCGAGGGATCGCTCGGCATCCGCCCCAACCAGCTCGTGTTGACGGTCCAGCCCAACGAGGGCGTCTCGCTGCAGCTCGGCGCGAAGATCCCCGGCACGCGCATGATCATCCGTCCCGTCAACATGGAGTTCCTGTACGGCACCTCATTCCTCTCGCAGTCCCCGGAGGCCTACGAGCGGCTGATCATGGACGCGATGCGCGGCGACCCCACGCTCTTCACGCGCAACGACGAGGTCGAGGCGCAGTGGGAGATCTGCGACCCGGTCGTCGCGTACTGGTCGTCCGTCCGGACGGACGCGGGTTTGTTGCCGCAGTACGAAGCCGGCTCGCAGGGGCCGAGCGAGGCGGCCTCGATCCTTCTCGACGGTCACTCTTGGCGGGCCATCTGATCAATGCCAGCCGCCAGCGACGCCGTCTGGAGCGCCCAGAACACCACCCCCGACGCGATCGAGGCCGCCCTGCGCGAGCTCGTGATCGCGCGCCACGCCGAAAACGGCGGCTTCGCGCCCGCGCGCGCGCTGAACATGATCGCGTTCGTCGACGCGGCGTGGAGCGGCGAGATCGCCAACCGCCTGCGCGGCGTCGGGCGCTACCACGCCTCGCGCCTGATCGTCTTCTCCTACGAGCCCGCGCGCGAGCGCCTGGACGCGCGCGCGAGCGTCGCCTCCGAAGGCGACCCCCGCCCCGGCGAGCTCAGCCTGCTGCGCGAGACCGTGATCGTCGAGATCGGCGACCGCCACCTCGACGACCTGCTCACGATCGCCGACCCGCTCGTCGTGAGCGACCTGCTCACGCTGCTGTGGTCGCCCCACGGCCACCACGAGCTCCTGGGCGAGCTCTTGCCGCTCGCCCAGGCCGTGCTGCTCGACTCGGTCGACGAGCCCGACCCGCACGAGGCGATCTCCCGGGCGCAGGCGCTCGCGCGGGAGGCTTACGTGGTGGATCTCGCCTGGCTGCGCTCCACCCCGTGGCGCGAGCGGCTCGCCACGATCTTCGATCCCCCCTCCATGCGCCGCCAGCTGCACAGCGTCACGAAGCTCGCGATCCGCCACCACCCCGAGTCGGCGATCGCCGCGATGCTGCTGGTCGGCTGGCTGGCGTCGCGCCTGCATTGGGAGCTCGCGCCGCTGGCGGCCGGCGACGGCGCGCTGTCGGGCACCGCCCGCGCACACCAGCCGGCGCCCGGCGGCGAGCGGATCGCCGTGTGCCTGCACGCCGCCCCGGAGCAGCAGGTGCGCGGTCTCGCCGGCGTGGAGCTGCACACCGCCGCCGGCGTGCGCCTGCGCCTCGACCGCGGCGCCGGCGGCCTGCAAGCCCACCGGCACGACCGCGACGGCAAGGAGCGGTCGTGGACTTTGCTCGGCGCCTCCCGCGGCGAGGCCGGCGTGCTCGGCGAGGGCATCCGCCAAGCGTTGCTGCGCGACCCCACCTACACGCCGGCGCTCGCCTCCGCGGCGCAGCTCGTGCCATGAGCCGCCTCACCGTCCGCCCCGACGCCCGCGCCGCCGCCGAGCACGCCGCCGGCGAGATCGCGCGCGCCTTGACGGAGGCGCTCGAGCAGCGCGGTGTCGCCCACTTCGCGCTCTCCGGCGGCAACACCCCCCGGCCGGCCTACGAAACGCTCGCTGCGCTACTCGACAACTGGAGCGCGGTCGAGCTGTGGTATTGCGACGAGCGCTGCGTCGCGCCCGATCATCCCGACAGCACCCACCTTTTGGTGAGCGAAGCGTTGCTCGCTCCGATCGCCGCCCGCGGTGCCCCCGCTCCGCGCGAGCATCGTGTGCGCGGCGAGATCCCCCCCGAGGAGGCCGCGAAGCTGTATGCCGAGGAGCTGCGCGCGTGCGTCGGCGCCAGCGGGCCGAATATCCTCGACGTGGCGCTGCTGGGAATCGGTGAGGACGGCCACATCGCTTCGCTCTTCCCCGGCCACCCGCAGGTGGAGGACGAAAGCGGCGCGCTCTGCCTGCCGGTGCGCGACTCGCCCAAGCCGCCGCCGGAGCGGGTGACGCTCACCATCCCAGTGCTGCGCGCCACGCGCTCCCCGCTGCTGCTGGTGGCGGGCGCCGCCAAGGCTCCCGCGCTGGCCGCCGCGCTGCGTGGTCCCGACCCGCAGCTGCCCGCCAGTCTGGTCGTGGGCGAGCGCATGCACATCGTCGCCGACAGCGCCGCGGCAGGACAGTTCTCATAACGGGTATGCGGCTGCGCGATGCGGAGGCACGCTAAGGTCATACGCCAAGACGCGCCCGGCGCCCATGGCCCGCACCGTTCCCCAACCCACCGCCGCACCCTCCGCACCACCCGCCGAGACCCTCGCGGCCCTAGACGGGGCTCGCCGCGAAACGCTGCGGCTGGTGGCCCACCTCGACGACTGCGAGCTGGAGCGCGTGCTCTCGCCGATCATGAGCCCGCTGGTGTGGGACCTCGCCCACATCGCCGCCTACGAGGACCTGTGGCTGGCCCACCGCCACGCCGGACTCGAGCTGCTGCGCCCGGACCTCGCCGAGCTCTACGACGCCTTCGAGACGCCCCGCTCCCAGCGCGGTGAAGCGCAGCTGCTGAGCGCCCCCGCGGCGCGCGCGTACATGGAGGCGGTGCGCGAACGCGTCGCGACAACGCTCGCCCGCACGGGCGTCGGCGACGGCGTGCTCGCGGAGTTGGTGATCCGCCACGAGCTGCAACACAACGAGACGATGCGCCAGACGCTCGCGCTCGCCGGCCAGCTGCCTTCCGGCGAGCCGCGACTGGCACAGCTCACGGGCGCGGAGGGATGGCTGCGGTTCGCGGCCGGCGCCTTTTTGATGGGGGCCCCGCCCGCCGCGGACGCCGAGGGCTTCGCTTACGACAACGAGCGCCCTCGCCACCTCGCGCGCACCGGCGCCTTCGGCATCGCACGGCGACCCGTCACCAACGCCAGCTGGCTGCGCTTCAGCGAGGGTGGCGGTTACGAACGGCGCGAGTGGTGGTCGGACGAGGGGTGGGCGTGGAAGGAGCAGTACGACATCACCCACCACCCCTACATGGCAGGGGGCCACCCGCAGGCGCCCGTCTGCCACGTCAGCTGGTTCGAGGCCGACGCCTTCGCCCGCGCGCACGGTGCGCGACTCCCCACAGAGGCGGAGTGGGAGCGGGCGGCGACCTCGGAGCAGCAAGGGCTGGAGGGCGTCGGGCAGGTGTGGGAGTGGACCGCCTCCCATTTCGACGGCTACCCTGGCTTCGTCGCCCACCCCTACCGCGAGTACTCCGAGGTGTTCTTCGGCGAGGACTACCGGGTGCTGCGCGGCGGCTCGTGGGCGACCCACCCGCGCGTGGCGAGCCTGACGTTCCGCAACTGGGACCACCCGCTGCGCCGCCAGATCTTCGCGGGCGTGCGGTTGGCGAGGGATGTGTGATGGAGCCCGTGCGCGACCCCACCGAAGCCGCGATCCAGATCGACTCGCACCTCGGCGCGGAGGAGGAGCGCACGCTCGCCGAGGATGTGCTCGACGGGCTCACGCGCCCGTTCAAGGAGCTGCCGCCCAAGCACTTCTACGATGCCCGCGGAGCGGCGCTGTTCGACCGCATCTGCGAGCTGCCGGAGTACTACCAGACGCGCACCGAGCGCAGCATCCTCGACGACGCCGCCGGCGAGATCGCGGCGCTCACCGGCGCAGTCGAGCTGGTGGAGCTGGGCTCGGGCACCGCCGCCAAGACGCGGGTGCTGCTCGACGCCCTGCACGACGCAGGCACGCTCGCGCGCTACGTGCCGGTGGACGTCACCGAGCGGATGGTGCGCGACTGCGCGGACGAGCTCACCCTGGAGTACCCGGGCCTGCGCGTGCACGGGGTGATCGGCGACTTCGAGCGCCACCTCGACCACGTGCCGCCCGCCGCCGGCCCGCGCCTGGTGGTGTTCCTCGGCGGCACGATCGGCAACTTCCCGCCCGGCAGCCGCCGGCGCTTCCTGCGTCAGATCGCCGCCCTGCTCGGCCCCGACGACCACCTGCTGATGGGCACCGACCTGGTGAAGGACATCGAGGTGCTGGAGGCCGCCTACGACGACCCGCAGGGGGTGACGGCCGAGTTCAACCGCAATCTGCTGCACGTGCTCAACCGTGAGCTCGACGCCGACTTCGACCCCCGCGACTTCGACCACGTGGCGTTGTTCGACGACCGCCACGAGTGGGTGGAGATGCGCCTACGGGCGCGGCGCACCCACACCGTCACCGTCTCGGCGCTCGCGCTCGACGTGCATTTCGAAGCCGGCGAGGAGATGCGCACCGAGATCTCCGCCAAGTTCACCCGCCCGCGGCTGGAGGGCGACCTCGGCGCTGCGGGTTTGGAGCTCGTGCGCTGGCTCACCGACCCCGACGACCTGTTCGCGCTCACGCTGTCGCGTCCTCGCGGATGACTTCCCGCGCCGGCTTGTCCTCGCGCAGTCCCTTGTAGGAGGAGTGGCGCAGGATGTGGTCGCTCGTCCAGCTCGAGAACTCGATCTCGGCCACCAGTTCGGGTTCGACGAAGCGCGCCTGCCGCGGCGGCTGCACGCCCTGCTCGGCGAACGGGCTGGTGGGGCGGGCGCGTGCCGCCAGCTCCGCTTCCAGCCGTCGCAACTCGGGCTCGTCGAAGCCGGTGCCCACGCGGCCCGCGTAGCGCAGCGTGCGCGCGCCGCGCTCCTCTTCGCGACGGTCGTAGTAGCCCACCAGCAGCGCGCCCAGCCGGCCGGCGCGCCCCTCCTTGCCCTCCAGCCACCCGCCGATCACGAGCTCCTGGCGGTGGTGGTTCTTGATCTTCACCCACTCCCCGTCGCGCCGGCCGGGGCGGTAGGGGGAGTCGAGGCGCTTAGCCACCACCCCCTCGAGGCCGCGCGCAGCGGTCGCCGCCAGCAGCTCGCCTACCTCGCCGCGGTGGTAGGCAGGCGTGCGCCACGCCGGCCCGCTCAGCGCCAGCCGCTCCAGCAGCTCGCGCCGGCGGCGGTAGGGCAGCGCGAGCGTGGAGCGGCCGTCGAGAGACAGCAGGTCGAAGATCATGTAGGCCACCGGGATCGCGCGCGCCGCGCGGCTGACCGCGTCCTCCACGGTGAGGTGCATCCGTTTCTGCAGCCGCTCGAAGCTCGGCGTCCCACGCTCGTCGAAGGCGACGATCTCGCCGTCGAGCACCGCTTCGCATCCGCCGAGCTGCTCGCCCAGCGCGCGCAGCTCGGGGTAGCGGACGGTGATGTCCCTGCGGTTGCGGCCCTCGACGCGCATCCGTCCTTCGTGCCAGTAGAGGATCGCGCGCACCCCGTCCCACTTCACCTCGAAACCCCACCCGTCCTCGCGCTTTTGCGGCATCCCCCCCGCCCGCGCGAGCATCGGGTCGATGTGCTCGGGCATCGGCTCGACGGGAGGCGGGGTGGATGGGGGTGTTGGCGTCACTTTTTTCGACCCATCACTTCATTTTGTAAATGATTGTGCCGTTTTGGAGCACATCAACACCCCAGCCGACCGCCGGCTGTTCACCATTTGTTTACAGGCTGATACCTGGCTCGTTACAAAAACCCGCAATTTGCGGCCGAATCTCTTTGTTATGGATGCGATGAGCCGCGCCGACCTGCACTGCCACTCCAGCGCCTCGGAGGTGTCGCGGCTCGGGGTGCAGCGCGCGATGGGGCTGCCCGAGTGCGCGACGCCGCCCGAGGAGGTGTACGCGCTGGCGAAGCGCAGGGGGATGGACTTCGTGACGATCACCGATCACGACACGATCGACGGCGTGCTGCAGATCGCCGACCGCTCCGACGTGTTCGTCTCCGAGGAGCTGACGGCGCACTTCCGCGGCGAGCCGCAGGCGGTGCACGTGCTCTGCTACGGGATCGCGCCCGACCACCACGAGTGGCTGCAGACCCACAGCCATGACGTGGAGCGCTGCGCCGAGTACATGCACGAGCGCGGGATCGTGTGCGCGCTGGCGCACCCCTACTACACCGTCGCCGCCCAGCTCACCCCCCGCCACCGCCGGCGGCTGGTGGAGCTGTTCGCAATCTGGGAGGTGCGCAACGGCGCCCGTGCACGCGAGCTCAACCGCCCCGCCGCTATCTACATAGCCACACACGACGGCATCGGCATCGGCGGCAGCGACGACCACGCGGGCGTCGACATCGGGCGCACCTTCACTGAGACGCCTCCCGCGCGCACGACGGCGGAGTATCTCGACCACCTGCGCGCCGGGCGAACGCGCCCGCGGGGCGAGCAGGGAGGAGCCGCGAAGTGGGCGCACGCCGCGATCGCGCTGGCGGCCCGCTCGCTGGGTGGCGGCCACGAGCTTGGGACAGGACAGGGGATGGCGCCCGACCCGCGCACGGTGATGCGCATGGCGGAGCGCCTGCTGCGCGAGGGGGACGCGCGCCACGGGGCGACCGGCAACGACCTCACCCCGGACGACGCCCGCCAGTTGCTGCGCGCGTGGCTGGCGGCGGTGGATCTGCGCGAAGACGAGCTGATCGAGCACATGCAGGCGCAGGAGTTCAGCCACGCAGACCTCTACCGCCGCGCGTGCCGCGCGCACGAGCGCAAGCTGGGCCGCGCGGTGGCGGAGGTGGCGGACGCGATCGAGCAAGGCGGGGCGTCGACCTCACCGCGGCCGCCACCTCGATGTTCGAGGGCTGCATCGCCGCGATCCCCTACGGCCCGGCGGCGGCGTTCCTCGGCGCGGAGAAGGCGAAGCTCGACTCGCGCGAGGGCGAGACGCCGCGCGTGGCGGTGATGGCCGACGGGATCGCCGCCACCCACGGCGTGTCGCGCACGATCGAGGAGATCCGCCAGCGCGGCGTGAGGGGGTACGAGATCGAGGTGATCGGCACCGACCCCGGCGTCGACCGGCGGCTGCCGGCGGTGGCGGAGCTCGACGTGCCGCTGTACCCGGGGCTGCGGATCGGAGTG
>DATMMB010000434.1:0-2810 GCA_035569895.1 Solirubrobacteraceae bacterium
CCACTCAAAGTTCTACAAGGACTCGGACAACCTCGTGGTCGGCTCGCTGATCACTTACGGGGTAGGCGCCTCACAGGTATTGGAGGGCCTGCCTGGCGCCGCTGGACTGTTGCATCGTTCCGAGGGTCTGCTGGAGCGGCATGGAACGCGGGGCGTGCTGATCGCGCGGCTGCTGCCGTTGGCTCGCACGTTCGTCTCGCTGCCGGCCGGCGCGCGGCGCGTCCCGCTGCCTGCGTTCGTGGCGCTGACTGCCGCTGGCTCTGCGGTTTGGGCGGTTGGCTTCATCACCATCGGGGTACTGGCGGGGACGGCCTGGGTGACGGTGAGCTCGGTCCTCGGCCGTGTGCTGCTCGGCGCTGGATTGCTGATCGTCGCGCTCGCTCTCGCTCGCCGCGCGTGAGCGGGTGGCACCGCGGAGTCGTCAGGACGACATCGTGATCGCGGCTGCAAGGTAGGCCGCGTAGAGGGCGATCAGCGCTGTCCCTCGGCTCCACCCAACTGACACCGGGCGAGGAGAAATGCGGCGAGGATCGCGGGCTCGCTGCGGCGGCAGGCGGGAGAAGCGCGCGGTGTCGTGGTCTAGCGTTAGCGGCTTCACGAGCGCGATTACCCCTGCGTTTCAGCGACGCGAAGTGGATTGATTGTGCCCGCGATGGCACCGAAGCTCGGCAGCAAGATTGTGATATTCCTCGACGGTGAGCGAGCAGTTGGGCGTGCGGCCCGTCAAGCAGCCTGGACTCTATTTCAGCCACCCGGCGTGCCTGGAACACGATCCCCGTGCGTATATGCCTGAGCACCCGGACACACCGGAGCGTCTGATTGCGATCGAGCAGGCACTGGCGAGGGAAGGCTGGCTGGGCTGGGAGCGACGCGAGGCGCCGCCAGCCCCGGAGACCCAACTCCAGCTCGTCCACAGCGTGCGCCATGTGGAGCAGATCAGGGAGCTGTCGCTGGCCGGTGGCGGCGCGATTGACCCGGATACGTTCGTCGGAGAGCCCTCCTACCGGGCAGCACTGCACGCTGCCGGCAGCGCGTGCGAGATGACAAGGGCGCTGATGGCGGGCGAGGCGAGGCTCGGGTTCTGTGGCGTGCGTCCCTCGGGCCACCACGCCGAACCGGATCGTGCGATGGGCTTCTGCCTGTTCAACAACATTGCGATCGCCGCGGAGCTGGCGATCCGCGAGCTGGGTGTGCGGCGGGTGTTCATCTTGGATTGGGATGTGCATCACGGCAACGGGACCGCTGAGGCGTTCCGCCAGCGCTCAGACGTTCTGTTCGTGAGCATCCATCAGGCGGGGATCTATCCGGGAACGGGCTCGATGAGCGACGTGGGCTCGGGTGCTGGCGAGGGCTACACGATCAACCTGCCTGTTCCGGCCGGCTCTGAGGAGGACCTGTGGCTGTCGCTGATCGAGCACATCGTGCTTCCGGTCGCCGAGAGCTTCGCGCCGGAGCTGGTGCTGATCTCCGCCGGCTTTGATGCGCACCGTGAGGACCCGCTGGCTGGTTGTCGTCTGGAGGCAGGCTCGTTCGCGGAGATGGCTCGCCATGTGCGGGGACTGGCCGTGTCGCTCGGCGTGCCGCTCGGAGCCGTTCTGGAGGGTGGCTATCAGCCGGCTGTACTGGCGGAGTGCGTGCGTGAGACGCTGGCCGCGCTCGCCTCCGCTGAGCCGGCGCAATCGGCGGGGCCGGAGCCGCTGTTGACATCGCGCGCCGCCGCTCACGTGGGCCACTACTGGCCTCTGTAGCCGCACCGCCCACGTAGTTTCTCCCCGCCATCGACAGGGACAGCAACGGATGCGTCGCGCTGCGCAGGGCGCGAGGCTGCTGACACTATGACCGTTCCTCCGTCGCCACAGGCATCCAGCGCCGTTGCAGATGTGAGCGAGCCCGAGCTCGTCCGGCTGCGCGATGGCTCGCTGGTCACGCTGCGTCCGACCACGGTCGCCGATGAACCCGCGTTGCGCTCGTTCCTGGCGGGGCTATGCCTGGAGGCCCGGCGTCTGCGGTTCTTCAGCGGCGCCGTGGACGTGAGCTGCGCTGCTCACTTGGCGGCGGACACGAGCGCGGGACGTTTTGGGCTTGTCGCCCATGACGAGATGGGGGCGCTGGTCGCTCACGCCCTGTACATCCAGCTCGATGGCACGCGGGCGGAAGTCGCAGTCGAGGTTGCAGATCATCTGCATGATCGCGGCCTGGGCACGATCCTGATCGAGCGGCTCGGGACGGTCGCTGAGCGCCACGGCGTTACGCGCTTCGTGGCCGAGGTGTTGCCTGAGAACCGCGCGATGCTCGATGTGTTCCGTGATGGCTTTGACGCTCACGTCGCCTGCCACGATGGGGTTGATCGGGTCGAGTTCCCGACCTCGGCGTGGCGGACTGCGAGCGAGCGGTTTCCCGAGCAGCCCCGGTCGGGCGATCCGGGCGCCGCGGTCACGTCCTGATGGCGGTTGGGTTCGCGCCCAGCGTGGCTGCGTAGTCGCGTAGCTGCTCGCGGGCGTCGGGGTGTGCGGCGTGCTCGATGATGAGGCGGGCCTGGGCGCGCTGGCTGCGCCCGAAGATGTGCGCGGCGCCCTGCTCGGTGATGACCGCGGAGTGCTGGAAGGAGGTCACGGAGCTTTCCAGGCGGGGCACGATCGTTGAGGTGTCGCTGCGTTCGTGCCAGGAGCGCAGCGCGATCACGGCGTGCCCGCCGGGTGAGTGCAGGGCGCCCTCTACGAAGTCGGGCTGTCCACCGAAGCCGGAGTACACGCGCCCGCCGATGTGGCTGGCGCCGGCCTGGTCGTGCAGATCGACCTGCAGCGCCGTGT